>NZ_DFBY01000019.1:0-126450 GCF_002366815.1 Psychrobacter sp. UBA3068
GGATTTGACGGCAGGGGTCAAACTTGTCAAAGGCCAAATCCATATCCTCGTTTTGCTGGACTGATTAAGCAAGTTGATAAGCATGACATGCTAACTTCTTTATTTCTGACTCCTTATGGTCAAGGGTGGGAAGCACTTTTTGATTTTATTTATTCAGTGAGAAATGACTTAAGTAAAGCAACTCGTAAGCATATTACGGAAGTAATCAAAGAATGGTGCGGTATTATTAATATGTTTGATGACTTACCTGAAGCTGCAAAAACAGTTGGGTTATTAGCTATGTGGTTGCTAGAACCTTTAAAAAATAGTTATCGAGATAAAGAGCAACGCAAAGAGATAATTAGCGCATTATTGAAAGTTGTACCAGCAATTCAAACAGAATTTAATGAGCTAATTTTGCAAGACGTTCTTGTTGTCAAGAATAATCCCATAAGATTGCCATATGTTGATGAATTAGTAGGTTTAGCTCTTAATGGATTGAATACTCCCATTCTATGTAAGTACTGTCCTGACCTTGTGATCAAGTTAGCCATGCATGAGTGGTTATTAGAGGAGGTGGAGGAACAAGACCTTTCAATATTTGGATTATCTAGAAATATTGATGTGGAAGAGTCTTTTGGAATTGATGAGATGAGGGAGCTATCACCTGCAAGTGGTGCAAAAGGGCCATTCAAGTATTTATTTCAAAACCATCCTATGAAAGCACTAGCTTTCTTAATCGAGCTATGTAACATCACAGCGCAGAAATATGCTGAATCTGATCTATCGTCATCTTCTATTAATAGTCAGGAAGAAAGCTTTATTAGTGATTTCTTCAGTACAGAACTTACAGTAAAAGAGGTAGAATTAATTCTAAATGATGGGTCTGTGGTGAAGCAATACGCTTCTCCTCATCTTTGGAAAGGATATCGAGGGCATTCAACATTACCTGACGTACTTCAATGTGCTCTCATGGCTTTAGAGAACTGGTTAATAGGTTACCTAGAGGTGTGTAGTGATGATAATCAGATAGAGTTTATTTATGATTATTTATTGCGGAATAGTAATTCTATAATGCCTACTTCCGTTCTGTCATCAGTAGCAACAGGATTTCTTAAAAAAGTAGGTAAATCTTCGTTACCTTTATTAAGAACTGCTGATTTATATGGTTTAGATTTGAACCGGAAGTGTCAAGAAGGAGGAGCTAACGAGTTACATTTCTTTATGTCGCAAGAGCCTATGACGAAATTATATATTGCGGAACGAAGAGACGCAGCACTCAAACCGTGGAGGCAGAAAAGTTTAGAGACACTTTTATTTGAAATGCAGTTTGATAATGATTTGAGAGATGATGCCATAGAAGTTGTTGAAAAATTAACAAATGAAGCAGTGAGCCGAGAGGAAAAGTCTCTTCGATATATGATTCGTCGTGTTGATACACGTATGATGCAAGCCGTTCAAGATAAAGAAAATAATATAATTAGGTTTCAAAATACTACTGAGCTTCCATTAGAAATGAGACAAGAGCAAAGGGAGCTTAGCGATCGTTTAGATAAAAGTAATAAAATTAGTGCGTTACAATTATGGTCAGATAGTTTATTTAAAGAAGATGTTTTTAAAGAAAAATATTACTCTACATATCAAGAGGCGTTGATAGAAGCAAAGTTACTGCTTGAGTCTTTTCAAAATCGTGAGGTTTATGGTTTAGAAAGAATAGCTATTGAAGCAATAGCAACGACTGCCGCAGTTTGTGTTCGTGATAATTTAGACTCGTTGCATGATGAAGACAAAGAGTGGTGTACTAATATTATTATTGATTCAATATCTATCAATGCAGATGATATAGGAAATAGTAGTAACGTCGTTTCACTCGGCGCAGGGGCTTGTGCATACTCTCTATCAAAGCTATTTACTTTAGACCTCGTTGATAGTCAGAGAGAGAAGATAGAATTAGCTTTAGCAAAAATGTTGACTCATATAAATTCTGGAGTTAAAAGTTATGCAGCTAAAGGAGTTCGAGATTTCTTGTGGTCAATAGATCCGAAGCTAGCTGCTAACTGCTTAGCTGGAGTCGTTGAGTATGCAAAGTTTTATAAAGAAACTATTTCTTTACGAAGACTCCATCACTTAAGAGAGCCTGAAAGAATAGCTGCACTTAGCAGTTGGAAAGATTTAATTGAAGAATTTCGAGTTAAGTTAATCAGTGGTAGATTCGAGATTAATGTTGATAACATTAATCTAACTACCCATAGTTCTTCACTCATATATCTTCCAATGCTTATGATTCCCTTAAAAGATGATAATCCTAATTATATAAAGTTAATAAACAAGATTGTTGGCTTTGCATTTGAATCAGAACATAATCGTGAAAGTCTACCTAAGGATCAAATAATAAATCAAAAAGAAGAGATACGTAAGTGCTTAACTGAACACCTTATTTCTTCAAGAGCGGATGGTTTTGAAAATTTCAAAGACTTGTTGATCGCAGGATGTACTAAAGCACCAAGCTTTATGTACTTTGTGAAGCTATTATTTGAAGCAGAAATGGACAAGCAAGAAGATTTTGTTTCAATATGGGTGTTTTGGTCTATATTGGCTCAAGGCGTCCATGATATAGCGTTAAATGATATAGATGATCCTTACATAGGGCATCAAAATGACCTAAATAACTTGCTACGTAGTATGGTGTTTCTTGGATATACGTGGAACGGAGTTGAGAAAGATATAAGTTTCATGAAAGTTGGTGCTAAAAATCTACTGGAATTTGCGAGTAAATATAATAATAACAGTAATGTATTTAAAGGTTTGTCGGCCTTAATTTATGATTTTTATGACGTTTTCT
Source organism: Psychrobacter sp. UBA3068 (assembly GCF_002366815.1). Taxonomy (NCBI): domain Bacteria; kingdom Pseudomonadati; phylum Pseudomonadota; class Gammaproteobacteria; order Moraxellales; family Moraxellaceae; genus Psychrobacter; species Psychrobacter sp. UBA3068. The sequence continues at coordinate 2,822 of NZ_DFBY01000019.1, forward strand.
TCAGTGAAGGTATCTATATACTAGCTGAGAATCTCTCTAATAGTCCTCAACTCATCAATAGGCAAGGAGATACAGCCTTCTACTTAGAAATGATATTAGGACGATACCTTCAATTTGAGGAAAGAGGTGTGTTGAGTCGTAAAATGTATGATGTTTGCTTGTTTCTACTTACTAGTCTCGTTGAGACTGGATCTGCAAGAGCATATTACCTTCGTGAGAATTTGGTTAGATCAAGAAAAGTTAGGTAGGTTAAATAAGTTTACTTTCCAATGAATATAGTAAGCTATTACACTTTACATTTTTTGTCAGAAACTAAGTGATACTACTACCAAAATAGTGGTTATATAAAAGGAAAGTTTACAAAATTTGCGACATGATGTTCTAATGATATACGTAGTATGGGGTATGCATATTTTTATAAGAACTACCTTTTTGAGGAATACGTAATCCAATAGTGTTGATTAAGCTAGATAGGGCCTATGTGAATAGGCTCTTTTTTTATATCTAAAGATCAGGTCTTAAAATAAACGTAAAAGGTAAACCAGGAGCGTCACGTTGAGAAAAGCAATTGTATTTAATTAATAGAGTGTCTTATCAATAAAAATAAAACCTTTGTTTATTTTTAATTTAACGATCTTTTATTTATTATCAATAATTTGTCATAAATTTATTCTTAAACAGTTTAGTCAGTATAAAAAACTAGTAAACATTAATTCGAAAAATCACAGCTATCACACGTCTATTGATACTATCTGGTCAAGTTGAATAGAAAATCTATAGTCATTACAGTGAGTTATTGACCTAGATTTTCTGTGTATGCTTTACAACTGTGACCCATCAGAGACTGTGTAGATCCTGTCCCCGCAGCCCTATATTTTTTTATGTTAGTTAGCATTTTTTATATTGAAATTTATAAAAACTACCACTCATATCCTATATCAACCGTTCATTCTATTGGTAATGATTAATGCTAACAGTCCCTTAAAAGAGATTGATATACTCCCTTCAAATTAATGGCTCAAACAATATTAAAGGTTGAACTGCCAGTTAAAACCACTTTCTATTACGAATAGAAAGTCAGATTTTGACCATCAAACGGCTTAAAACATAAAAAATATTTGGTCGGCAGCTGACGATAAAGGTGCCTACTTTACGGTTAGGGTTGGGTATAAAGCATGAATGACAGTGATGTGTTTCGAAAAACGGATCTAGGTAGAAAGGAAGTGAAATCTCAAAGTCTAGGGATACTACCGCGAGACGCCAGAACATTACTCATTATGATTGATGGCAAACGGAGTTATCGCAGTTACCTTGATACGCTTGATAGCAGCAAGATGTTTGCGAGCTTTGGGGGCGTGACGCCAATTTTTGAGCTGCTTTTAGAGCTTGAGTACATTGAAGTTGCTGGCGCTGATAGTGCTGCTACCCAAATGCCGATAGCCTCTCAGTCTCAATTATCGCCACAACCTACTACTACAGACGTTGACACGGAGATTGATCACACTTTCCGGAGTAAAGCTGCAAGCAAAATGTCAGCGATAGGCAGAAAATCAATTGGTAGCCTCTTCAAAAATAAGATGCCGTATGCCAGTTATGAGACGATAAAGTCAGATTTGGCTGCCTATATCGAAAGACATGCGCCTCCTGTAGAGGCGTGGGGTTATTTACTTATGTTAGAGCAGTGCGAGGGTAGCCGGCAATTATTGGTTTTGGTACAAGAGATACAGAGTACCAGTAGTGGAGAGCTGGCGCACGGTATGAATGAGTTTACCCAAAGAATTCAGTATTAATGGTGAGACGATCATAAGTAAACAGGTGTGACTCATTAAAGGGATTTTTCTCTTGATAAGTGGTGCGATCGGTTTAGGAGCTTTTCTAGAGTGGCCACTTTTTATTAAATGCAGTAAAAAACGATTATAAGTAATGCAATGGCTGATCTATAAACGTTACATTTCTGGACTGTTTTTTAGTTTGATGGAAGCGTCATTGGTCTTTGTTTTAACAGAGTAAGGCTCGCTAACAGAGTTATAATTTTTAACCTTTCATGGATTTATGTTTATTTATAGATAAGTCGTACTGATTTAAGCGTCACTCCAAAAACAATGTTTTTTGAATTTAAAACTATCAGTACGTTTTTATAAAAAGTCTTAAATAAAAAACGGCTTCTTACTTAAGTTTACTTTCTACTAATAGTCAGTGTAAAACTATAATAATTTACTATTGTTTTAATATCTGTTTTTGTTTATATTGTCTGCGCTTACGAATAATGGGATTGATCCTATTTTCACCCACAAAAAAGACATTCATTCACAAAATCTATAATACTGTTTAATGAATGATGAATGAGCAATTCTTAGTTCTTAATAGTTAACAATATGCCTATTAAGGTTATCTCTCTTATTTTACAGTTGGATTCACTATGAGCAAAAATAACGCAATTGATTTAGACAGTCTAAACGTTGATGAGCTACGCGCCATCACCGAAAATGCCCAGCAGCTTATCGCTCAAAAACAACATCAGCGCTTGTATGATGCTTACATGCAGTTTGAACAAATTGCCGAAGACAGCAATGCGACTATCGAAGAGATTTTAAAAGCTGGTGAAAAGCTAGAGAAAAAACGCAGTATTAAATATCGTAATACCAGTAATAACGAAGAGACGTGGACTGGCCGTGGTCGCAAGCCAACGTGGTTGGTTGACGCTCTAGCAGCCGGTCGTGATCTTGAAGATTTTGCTGTCTAACACGTCTTATTTAGACATGCCAAATTGCACATGCTGCGTTGTTTTTTAGGCTGATATCTAGGGATTTATTTAAAAGTATTAAGCGGTATTGTAATCAGCCCCAGCGCTTATCAGTAGACAGAAGCCAGTATCTTTATTACCAGTATTTTGGTAAAAAGATACTGGCTTTTTTGCTGTCATCTATAGGCCATTGTTTGTTATGATAATGACGTTTTTGTCTTATATAAGAGTTGTGCCATCGTGCCTCAAATATCTGCGTCGTCTCATAAGCGCCCTCGTAAGCTTTGGTGGCTAGTCGGGTTTGTATTGTTTGCGCTGTTTGTCGTGTTGCAGATGCCAGCGGTGTGGCTCCTTGAGAAGTATGCGCCAAATACGCCTTATGTACAGCACGTGTCTGGTAATGTGTGGCAAGGCTCAGTCATTTGGCAGCTCCCTTTATCAGCGACAGCGCTTACAGGTACGGCTGAGTGGTCGTGGCAGCCATGGCAGCTGTTATTAGGTAAGCTGGGGGCAAAGGTCGATATCCACTCAGGACAAACCCGCCTCAATGGCCAAGTAAAAATAGGGTTTAATTCGTGGCAAGTAGATGACATGAGCGGGAAAATTGCCCCTGAGACGTTAGCCCGTGTGGTCGATTGGCAATTGCCGAATACGCCGATTCAGGTCAATAACGTTGTGCTAAAACGCCAGACAGGCTCAAATGCAGCAAACAACGACTCAGACAAAAAAATCGCTGGATTTAGTCAAGCGGATGGTCAGTTGACATGGGTTGGCGGTGAAATGGGGTATCCTAGCGGTAATAAGGTCTTTTATATCACGATGCCTACGATGCGTGCTGAGCTGAGTGTGGAACAAAAGAACCATAAAAACCTGTTGCACATCAATCTGTTAAACAACCAAGATAAGCGCTTAGGGGACTTATATATCGATGGCGACAATATGCTAGATGTCAGTTTGACGCAGCGTTTGTTAGAAAATATGCCTGAGTATAAAGGACAAGCGCCGCAAGATACGCCAGTCGTTAGTGTCCGGCAGCCGCTACTAAGTGGGTTGGGGACACGCTAGATGAGGAATGTTGCCACCAGTGTAAAACCCCTGATTAATATCCTTAACCGCTGCTCAGGCTGGTTGCTGTTATTAGCCATTGCTTGGTTATGCTGGACCGCCGCGCGATTGTTATGGTTATTGTTGGCCGCGCCATTAGCCCCCGCATTGCCATTAGCGCCTTTACAAAACAGCTCTGCCTCTGACAAAGACTACAGTGGCTTGTTCGCTATTTTTTCTGATCCCGATCCTGTCACGGCGGCCGTGCAGCCGCCGCCTAACGTGGGTTTAAAAGGGGTGTTATTGGCCATACCAGAGAGTCTGTCTTCAGCATTATTAGACGTCAATGGTGAGGTAAAAAATTATCGCATCGGTGATGGCTTAAAAGACAGTCACTATACGCTTGTCGCTGTCGATTGGAATTCGGTTATTATCGCTGATGCGAACGATAAGCAAACCGTCATTAGCATGCCAGAAGCCATGCCACTAGACCAAAGTGCGATGCTAGCAGGCGCAGTGAGTAACCAGCGTTTGCCCGATACCAGTATGCTACCGACCGCTCCTCAGCCCGCGCAAGATATTGGCGCTGAATCGACCGAGAGAGGTAGTGAAAGCAATCCGCAATCGGCCATTGAAGAGGCGGTCACGGCATTGCAAGAAAATCCAGCCAGTTATCTGAGTAGAATGGGGGTGATGGCTGCAGGGGAAAGTTATCAAGTCACGGCGGCCATGCCCTCTAAACTGCGTAACCGCCTAGGGCTTGAGCCCGGTGATAAGGTACTAACCGTAAATGGGCAGAGTGTGGGTAACAACCCTGCACAGGATGCTGGGGTACTACAACAGGTACAGCAAGCAGGTGAAGCGCAAATAGAAGTGCAACGTGGCGAGCAAGTTATTACCATTCGTCAGCAGTTTTAGACCCCATAAACTGCAGACAGCTCTTATGTTAAATAAATAAACAGTGGTTTCGTGCTGCGGCAAGCGGGCGAGCGCTTAGTCATTTCAGCACACAATAAACTCAGTACATACGAAGCATCATCACGGTAGGTAATCATCCATATGGTCAGTTTTCATAATTTTTCAGTCACGCCTTTGCACCATGTTTTGCAGCGTCTGATGCGGCTGTGTCGTCCTCTTTGCCTAGCCGTGCCATTATGGGCCGCCAGTATAGGGCTTGCGAGTGCTGAGAGTTGGAAGGTGAACTTACAAGACGCTGATATCAAAGCCTTTATCAATGAGGTGGCCACCATTACTGACCAAAACTTTGTCCTTGATCCACGTATCAATGGCAATGTCACGGTGATCTCTAATAAAGCCTTGTCCCGTGATGAGATTTACCAGCTGTTTTTGAGTGTGATGCAAGTGAACGGGGTGGCCGCAATCGAGTCGGGAACCACCATTAAACTGGTACCAGACAATATTGCTAAGCAATCAGGCGTCGCTGTAGATTTGCGCGGTGACAGTGTCGGGGAGGCTCTGGCAACCCGCGTTATTTATTTGACCAATACCCAAGCCGCTGAAGTGTTGGGTGTTATCAGGCCACTGATGCCGCAGTCCGCTCATGCCGCTGCGGTGCCGGGAGTCAATGCACTGGTATTATCCGATCGTGCAGACAGTCTTAATCAGCTGACGGCACTTATTCGGGATCTAGACAGTAATGTTAATGATAGCTTGCGTGTGATACCACTGCGTCATGTCGATGCTGAGCGTATGATGGATCTGATCAGCTCACTGGTAGCAAGTGCTGCTGGTGGTCAGGCACAAGGCGGTAATCAGCTAAAGGTGATTGCTGATACGGCCAGTGATAGGCTGTTGGTTAAAGGCAGTCCTGAGATGATTGCTAAAGTCCAAGAAATGGTCAACCAGTTAGATACCACGCCCACAAGACGGTTAAGTGGTCTGCGCGTCTTTCGATTAAAATATGCCAGTGCCGGTCATATTGCAGAAATGCTACGTGGATTGCTTGCCAATCAGTCAATTAATAGCAAGGGTGCCACCTCTTCGTTAGAGTCGGCGTCACTGAACGATGCGAGTAGTACAGGAGCGGCTTTAGCTAATGATGCTAGTACCCTTAATAGTAGTGCTACGACCTCAGCGACATCCAGCACAAGCGCAAATAGTACGGGTACAGGGGTGGGTGGCCGTCCCTTTAGTATTATCGCTGATGAAACGCAAAACGCCATCATCGTCAATGCGGCACCTGAGCTGATGTTTGAGATTGAAGAGGCGGTCAATCAGTTAGACAATCGCCGAGCGCAAGTATTGATTCAAGCCGCTATCGTCGAAGTCTCAGGTGATGATGCCACCCAGCTTGGCGTGCAATGGGCGCTAGGCAATGCCAATAGTGGCTATGGGGTGATAAACTTTAACAATGTGGGGGCAAGTGCCGCCTCCCTTGCCGCCGCTGCCTTATCAGGTGGAGGTACAGCCGGCATCAGCGCAGCAGCAGGCTCGATAGCTGGGGCGTTAATTGGTATCGGTGATAGCAGCAAAGACAGCCAAGGGAATACCCAGTTTTATGGGGCTATCTTGCAGGCGCTTGATTCTTCTACCAGTGCAAACCTGTTGTCTATGCCATCGATTTTGACGTTGGACAACGAAAAAGCCAGTATTTTGGTTGGGCAAAACGTGCCTTTTGTTACTGGCTCTTTTACCACCAGTGGCAACAATTCAAATAACCCGTTTCAGACCATTGACCGTCAAGACATTGGTATTAACCTAAATGTCATACCGCACATTGGTGACAATGGCACAGTTCGTTTGGAGGTCTCGCAAGAAGTCTCGTCGGTTGTCCCAGGCAGTACGGGTAACGCGAGTGGTTTGATCACCAATAAAAGCCTTATTAACACAACGATTTTAGCCGATGATCAGCAGACCATTGCGCTCGGGGGGTTGATGCGTGACAACACCACCACACGTCAACAAAAAGTTCCGGGCTTGGGTAATGTACCCCTCATTGGTCGCCTGTTTCGCTCTGACAATGATACGACGCAAAAAAGCAACTTAATCATCTTTTTACAGCCAACCATCCTTCGTGATGGCGGGGCGGTCGCTAGTGTCACTGAGCGCAAGTTCAATCAGATGCGCGTACTGCAGTTGGTCATTGATAAAAACGGTACGATCAAACAACTGCCATTGAGTGGTACAGAAGGCTGGGATGGTAAGGTCAGTGCGGATTATGAATTGATGCCGCTTAACCCGCTTATTCCTAAGCGCGATCAGACACCAAAAGCCGCCCCTCAGGGCTTCACGAAAGTGGATAGCCCGAGTAGTGGCATAACCACTTATCCTTTGAATCGTTAATACCTCAACAAATGGCTGTTTCATGCTACCTTAATTAAATGACCGTCTCTTCTTGCCACCACCTTTGAAAGTACGGAGTAATGTGACAAGGCGCCTTGAACGTAAGTGATATCGCGTCTTGATTTGCGTATTGATAACACAGATAAACACAGTACTTTTTATTTCCCCGTATACTAGCTACTAGTTAGGCATTGATGATGAACACTTGCTGATAAATCCTATAGATAATGATATAAAGGTAGAGGTGAAGACGTTGACAAGCCATCCTAATACAAAAAAGTGGTTGATTTTAGGGGTGATTGCCACAGGTTTATTGGTGATTCCTCGGCGTAGCAGCCAAAAAGCTGATATCAACTTATCTGACAAAAACACTGTAAAAACCAAAAGTAACATCATTAATAGTGAGCAAAGAACAGCTAAATAGCGGCGTAGAAAAAACGCCTTTAGTGACCGTGACGGTTTTGTGGTTCACATAACGCCTCACCTTGTGAAAAAATATTAATTTGGAGTCTAACCATGACCCCTAACGACTTATCTACCGTGTCTACACAGACGCCGCCTGATATTTATCCTCTCATCGACACCCATACTCATTTTGATATCCCAGTGTTTAACGATGATAGAGAGCAACTCATACAGCAGGCCTATAAGCAGGGTGTGCGACACCTTGTATTGGTCGGTTATTTATACCGGCATTTTGAGCGTATGTACGATACGAAGCAATTACTGAATAAGCGCTTGCCATCTTCTACACTAGAAGCTAACGGACAAGATCAGACCCATACCAACATTCATATTGCGCTAGGTTTACATCCTTTTTATATTGAACAGCATCGCGAAAACCATTTAAAAGAGATGGCAAAAATGATTGCTGAACAGCGGCCGCTCGCAATTGGTGAGATTGGTTTAGACACCTTTACTGATGTTATGAAAACGCCGGAGGTGCTTGCCAAGCAAGAGCGTTTTTTTAAGGCGCAATTGGATATGGCAGTGACTTATCAGCTACCAGTGATGTTGCACATTCGTAAGGCCCACGCAGAAGCATTGGCCATACTAAAAGCACATGACTATGATGCCCATAAGCTGGGCGGGATCGCTCACAGTTTTAGTGGCGGCGAGCAAGAAGCAAAGGCGTTTGTGAAGTTGGGATTTAAGCTTGGGGTTACTGGTCAAGTCACCAACCCAAACGCTAAGAAACTGCGTCGCGCTATTCAAGCAGCCGTTGACAGTTATGGTATCGAGTGCTTGGTGATAGAAACCGACTGTCCGGATATGACGCCTATCATGTGTCAGACAAAAGAGGAGGATTCATCAGCGCTTGGCAGCAGTCCGGCCAATGAGGAGCGAGCTACGCCAGTACATAATAGAAATGTACCAGCCAATCTAGCGTGGGTGGTGCTGAGCCTAAGTGAATTACTTGATGTACCACCGTCTACTCTGGCTGAACAATTATGGCACAACAGTTGCAACGCTTTGCAAACGACATGGGCTTATTCTCCCTAGGCGTTGCCATCACTACCAATAGCGGACACTACCAAACGTGATGTATTAGGAGCCATTTATTGGGAGTTACTGAAACGCGAATGAAGTAGTAACGAAAGCCCGCACAACCAGAACCAGAGTAATCAACACAATCTAAAAGAGCCTATAATCTGTGATGAGTGAAACCCAACCATTTGACCAACCAATGACAGAACCTGTCGACACTGACGCTTCTGTCATGCAAGATACCAATACAACTGCAGAAAATGAGCAGTATGAACGCCGTTTCCAAGGAACACGGACACTCTACGGCGCGTCTACAGTGGATACTTTTGCCGCCGCCCATGTCTATGTTATTGGCATAGGGGGCGTTGGCTCTTGGGCAGCTGAAGCGCTGGCTCGAACGGCAGTCGGTACGGTTACGTTGATTGATTTGGACGTGTTGGTGGCCTCTAACGTCAATCGGCAGCTACCAGCGCTAGACAGTACCTTTGGTCAAAGCAAAATTGCGGCGATGGCAACGCGTATGCGTGAGATTAACCCAAAGGTAACCCTAAACTTAATTGATGATTTTTTGACGGTAGACAATGTAGAGAGACTACTGCCCAGTCGCCATGAAGCAAAATCCGCTGCAGCAGCAGGCAGACCTATTGTGGTGCTAGATTGTGTCGATGATATGAATGCTAAGCTCGCCATTGCTCTGCATTGCCGTTTTAATAAACTAAAGCTGGTCTGCGCCGGCGGGGCTGGTGGTAAAACAGACCCGACTCAGATCAGGGTCAGCGACTTACGCGAGAGTTACCAAGATCCACTGCTTGCCAAACTACGGAATAAGCTACGCCATGAAAAAGGCATCAATAGCACGCTAAAGGAAAAGTTCGGTATCAAATGTGTGTATTCTGTAGAGCCGCCGCGCGTAGATAAACACTGCCAAACAGGTGGCCTGCACTGTGGCGGTTATGGCTCAGCAGTCGTTGTTACCTCCGTGGTAGCGATGATGATGGTGAGTGAAGCGTTACAGTTGCTGATAAAACAGACGGTGTGAGGCTGCGCGCCTGATATTATTTAATGGAGTCTATCTTGTCTATGTTTAACTCACCTACACACAGTTACCCAGTAGCGGTAGATGAAGAAGAACGCATTAATAAGCTGAGGAAGTATCGGGTACTCAATAACAATGATGAGCCTGCATTTGAGCGCCTTATTGCGCTGGCAAAGCTGTTTTTTGACATGCCAGTCGTTGCCATCTCCTTCATGGATGAAGATACCCAATATTTAAAATCTGCCCTTGGACTTGATGGGGTGTGCCAAACGACGCGTGAAATCGCTATTTGCAATTATACGGTACTCTCTAACGAGGTTTTTATAGTACCAGACTTAGCAAAAGACAGTCGGTTTAGCCAAAATCCGTTAGTGACAGGGTCTCCTTATTTGCGGTTTTATGCGGGCGCGCCCATCATTTTGCATGAGAACAATAAAAGCTACCGTTTAGGCTCTTTATGTGTGATGGATATGAAGCCGAACCATCACTTTAATGACCAACAAGCGCAGGTGTTGGCTCAATTTGCGATGATGGCAGCCGATGCCTTGCAATTACAGGATAAGCAGCGCGAAGCTAAACATGCCAATGAGATGAAGTCAGATTTTTTGGCCAATATGAGTCATGAAATCCGCACCCCAATGAACGGTATTATTGGTATGGTAGAGATGCTAGGGGAGACTACACTTAGCAGTGAACAACAAGAGTACGTGGATAATATCAAAGTGTCTAATGAGCATTTGATGGCCATTATCAATGGGATTTTAGACTTATCGAAAGTAGAGTCGGGAAAAATGACCATTGATTCTGTGCCAGTTAATTTGTCTGCATTGTGCAATGAGGTGGTCAGCCTCTTTGCGGTCAAAGCCCGTCAGCGCGGTTTGATTTTAGACTACCACTATACTGAGTCGTTATCGACTTATGTGCAAGGAGACCCAGTACGCCTCAAACAAATCCTAGCAAATCTCGTCAATAATGCCATTAAGTTTACTCGTGAAGGTGGGCGAGTGAGTATCGATGTCAAACACGTGCCCAACTGCCATTGTAACGATCATGATGACCAACGTTCTAAAGAGTATGAATTTACGAGCGCTCAAAAAAGCAGTTCGGGTAAAGTTACCACTACCAGTGTGCCTAATGAAGCCATGACCTTATGTATCGAAGTCACAGATACGGGGGTGGGTATCAAAGCCGAATCATTGGAGGCGATATTTGATGCCTATGATCAGGCAAATAAATTCACCCACCGGCTCTATGGCGGTACTGGTCTTGGGCTGTCTGTGTGTAAATCGTTGGTTGATTTGATGGGGGGCTATATCGATGTAGATAGCAAAGTTGGGGTCGGTACGACTTTTAGTGTTTTATTGCCGCTACCTTCTATCGATGAGCATCAATATGAGGCGTGGCAGGGCTTAAACGATTTGTCCATCATTGCGCCCACCCATGAGCGTGCGGGGCATATATTATTGGTTGAAGATGATACGGTCAATGCGATTATCGCTAAAAAAGCGCTAAACAACAGTGGTCATACCGTCACTCATGTCACGGATGGACAACAAGCCATTGAGATTTTTGCTTTGTCGCCTGAGCGCTATGACGTTATTTTGATGGACCATCACATGCCAATTTTGGATGGTGTACAGGCCACAATCAAACTGCATGAACTCTACGATCCCCAGACACTACCGCCCATTATTGCTTTGACTGCCAATGCGATGGATGGCGAGCGCAAAAAATATCTAAACGTTGGCATGCAGGATTATTGCACTAAGCCTTTTAAACAAGAACAGTTGAATGCGTTGGTTCAATACTGGCTGATCCAAAAACAATCCTCAGCAGAAGAATAGCGGCAAAGTGCTCTATTAAGGGGCATCCATAGTGACCGCCCCACGTAAAAAAAGCGGAGCCACTTATCACGTGGTTCCGCTTTTTTATTGAGAACTAGAGAACAGCCATTTATTGTTTAAAGGCGATGCTATAGTTTACAGGTGATTAGTTGACGCGAGTTTGGTAGTCACCAGTGCGAGTGTCGACACGTACAATTTCGCCTTGTTGTACAAACAAAGGTACACGTACTACCGCACCGGTTTCTAGCTTAGCAGGCTTACCACCACCGCCAGAGGTATCACCGCGCACGCCAGGATCCGTTTCCGTGATTTGTAATTCAACAAAGTTAGGCGGGGTGACTGATAAAGGCGTGCCGTTGAATAAGGTAATAACGCATAGGGCATTGCTATTTTCTTTTAGCCATTGAGGCGCATCACCCATCGCATTTTTGTCCGCTTGGATTTGCTCAAAGCTCTCTGGATGCATAAAATGCCAAAACTCACCATCGTTATATAGATAGTTCATTTCAGTGTCCATCACGTCAGCAGCCTCTAAGCTGTCGCCTGATTTAAACGTTTGTTCCAATACTTTACCACTACGAAGATTACGCAACTTGACGCGGTTAAAGGCTTGGCCTTTACCAGGTTTGACAAACTCGTTTTCAAGGATGGCGCAAGGATTGCCATCGAGCATAACTTTTAGACCAGCTTTAAATTCATTCGTAGAAAAACTTGCCACAAGAGACTCCTAGGGGTTGTAAGTATGATGATAGGTCGTGCTTACTGTACAAAATGCTGTGGTTACGCCAAGTGCTTAGAAGGTAACGGCTATACTTTGATAGGGTACACCGTAAGGGCGTATAATAACGCCTTTTAGGCACAGATAGTAGGCTGTCATGATAAACCATTTAATCACACAAAAAAACTGGCAAACGCAATTATCCGAAGCCATTACCTCCGTTGATGAGCTGCTAAGCATCCTACAGCTCGAATCCCTACGCGCAGAGGTCTATGTGCCTAAGCATTTTGAGCTGCGAGTACCGCGCGCTTTTGTGGCAAAAATGACCATTGGTGATCGTAATGATCCTTTATTAAAACAGGTTTTGCCAGACCAACGTGAGCAGATCAAGGTGACGGGCTATGTGGCGGATCCCCTAAGCGAGAACACGCAAAATCCAGTAAAAGGGATGCTTCATAAGTACCAGTCGAGAGTGTTATTGACCATTACGGGCGCTTGCGCGATTCACTGTCGCTACTGCTTTCGTCAGCACTTTGACTATAGTGCCAATATGCCAACGGCGGATGCGAAAGAGAATATCATTAACTACATTACCGCCCATCCTGAGATTAATGAAGTGATTTTAAGTGGCGGCGATCCGTTAAATGTGACAAACAGGCGTTTATTTGCATGGTTAGATACGCTAGAGGCCATACCGCAGCTCACCACAGTTCGGCTACACACTCGTCTGCCTCTGGTCATTCCAGCGCGTTTAGACGAGGCCCTATTGGAGCGCCTGTCTCAAAGCCGCTGTCATATCGTGATGGTGATTCACTGTAACCATGCCAATGAAATCGATGTCATGACGGCACAGTACCTACAGCGCGCTCGGGCAGCTGGCGTTACTCTGCTCAATCAAGCGGTTTTATTAAAAGGGGTTAATGACAGCGTTGAGGCTCAAACACAATTGAGCCAGCGTTTGTTTGCCTCTGGGGTGCTGCCTTATTATTTGCATGTCTTAGACAAAGTGGCGGGTGCGGCTCACTTTGATCACGAGGTGCGCTCGGCAGTTGCGCTCTATTGGTCATTGCTTGCGGCACTGCCCGGCTATCTAGTACCTAAGCTGGTAAGAGAGCTGCCCAATAGACCTTTTAAGGTGCCGATTGATATTTACAGTGACACTTAATAAGAGCGCTGTGTTATATTGGAAAATTAGTAAACAAAGAGTGGTTATTAGAAAGTAGGTAGATCAGTTTGGTTGTAAGGCGCGCGGGTTCAACAGTCGTATTCTCTACGAGTAGCCAAACCTTATGTTATGACTAAAATTTGTCTCATTTGTAGGTTAAAATGAGGTCACGCCCTAGTTACTAGGAATACTGATGATCACTTTATCGACGTTGCAAGCGTATCTATCTGCTCCAGAATCCCTATCCCCTTCCACGAATCAGTCGGTCAATGGCCAAGCGCATTATTTGCTCAAGTTGTTGACCACCTTACCTTCACAAACACAAGCGAGACAAGCTGAGCACTTAGAAAAAGTACTCACGATATTACGCGGGACCAATATAGACGAGCAGCAACGTCTTAAACTCACAGCGGCTGTGATCGCAGCCTCAGACCAACTGATTGCCACGCTACGGCAGTACTATATTTACGAAACAGGAGCGCTCAGTGATGCTCAGTTAGCGTATGTGGCTCAGACAAAGTCATTGTACTATCTCACTATTATGGTCTATGACACAGTGATACGCCATAAAACAGCACGGCTAAAATCTCAGCACAAACCCTCCAAAAACAAAGGCTGGCAGCGCTACTTTAAGACCGATAAGCCGGCATCAATGACGCTTGCTGTTGCTATTTACCAAACACTGCTAATGTACCAAAAACTACTGGGTGAAGATGCGATTTGCTATCAAGCCGCCTCACCTTACTTATGGTCAAAAATCAATCAGCTGTACCATCTTGCTTATCAGTACCATCTAGCTGACACTGATTTGAGAGCAACTGGGATCATAGTCACCCACGCTGCTAACACGATACATCAGTTATACTGCCAAATTTGTTTGCACAGCTTGTTAAATATGTGTGCCATGCGTCGTCCGCATATCCTACTCGCACAACGTTTGTTACCTGACTGGGCCAAGCACCTCGTCGCAACGATAGAGCCAAAAACTGAGACGCGGGTATTTGTAGACTTGCAAGGTAATCATCCGCCCACCTATTTGACGGCTAGTTCCGATATCAATCCATACGACGATTGCTGCCATTGTTTATTTATAGACTTGGTACCGATGGTTGAGTATTTTGAATCCCGTATAAAGGCCTTATGTAGTGAGAACAGCGAAGGGGTTGAGTGTTATTTGTTAAATAAAGTGTCAATGACGATCGCTTATCGATATTTACAGCGACCATTCACGCAAGCGGCTAAGACTCAGGCCAAACGAGCGGCCACTTTGGTTGCAGGCTTTAACAACATTCATTATCGTGTGGGTTGTTCGCCCAGCTTTGCAAGCTTGATTGCTACGGAGCAGCTGCCGGAAGAACAGCGACCTCGTTATGATACCGTTAGTCAGAAACAAGACAGTATTGACGTAGTCATCAGCGAAGCTGTTGATGATCACGGTGATAACTCCGTGTTTCGTACCCTACAATTACCAGAAACATCAGACAGGGGGTTGGCTGTTAAAAAAGGGATATTACAGACAATATCAAGTTGTGCTGATGTCGTAGTGGGTGACACAGGTGTGCTGAATAAAGAGCCGCGCCGCAACGAAAAGGTTAATGCTGTGGTTGTTGATAATGATGTGGCTACGACGGCACCGCCATCACTATACATGATGAGTCTGTTTTTAGTTTGCCGATCTGACCCGATCACACCACCTGATTGGACACTGGGGGTCGTGCGCTGGCTGAATCTTGATACTAAGCGTCCAATGATTGAGTGGCAAGTGCTGGGACACAAGCTAGTGGCTTGTGGAGTGCGTTTAGAAGGTAGAAAAACGCGTGGTCGTCATTTTGTCCCAGCGTTTATTGTTGGTAAGAGCGAGCAGCTACAAACTACGGGTACCCTGATAGTGCCGACCTCCTACTTTCAGACGGATGATAGAGTCATCATGCGCGTTAACACGAAACAAACCCCGCTGCGTTTGGGGCCCAGATTGTTTATCACAGATGAATTTAGCCAGTATGAGGTGGTCAGGCTATAGACTGTTTATTGTTTTATTAAAAACAGCCCCGTAGCGATATAAAGAAGTGACTCCTTAGATTTTCTTTTATACTCTCCCACTAGATAATGATGATAAGTTAACCTGCAACCCGTTGGATTATTGTCTATAATGACTGGTAGTATTACGCCAGTCTATGTGTTGCCTTTGGCTGACCAGCATGGCATCCTAATCTCAACAAGCATGCCCGTATGATAAAAGTCGCTTAGCCTAATTCCCATAGTGCTTGCTTGATTTTTGCCAGAGGTATCCGGTTTTAACAGTCAGACATAAAAAAGATCACAAGATTCAAAAGGCTTCTTATGCGCACTCAGTCCGTCTTAAATCTATTAGTCATCGATGACGATCAGCTCTACGCTGAGCGCCTTGTGCACTTGTTAGATGGTTATTATGACACCATAAACTTGGGGTTTTTGGACGATAAAGAGGAGTTGTTAAAGCTGCTGCGGCAACCTTGGGATGTATTGGTATTTGGCAACGCCTATGATATGAGCTTTACGGATGTCGTGGGCATCGTACAAGAGCAGGGTGTTGATCTGCCGATGATCTGCCTGATGAATGAAGAGATGGCAGCGAGTGCTAATGATGACGAAGGGTTCCCTGATATTATTAGTGGTACGATGGTCAAGGCTCTTAAAGTAGAGCAAGAAATGGCCGTGGTGATGTCTATTTGTTTGCAGCACGACAACTTACGTAGTCGCCGCGAGCTCAAAATGTTACGGCGTGTACTCTCTGAAGCAGAGCAGCGTGCGAATGTCTTGATTAAAAACTCTAAAAGTGCGGTTGCCTATATAGACCAAGGTATCCATATCTTTGCCAACGATCCTTATCTGCAGCTTTTTGGTTTTGAGTCGATGAATGATGTCATCGGCGTGCCTATTATTGATCTGATTGCTGGTGGCGACAACGTTAAGGGTTTCAAAAAATTCTTACGTCAATTCGATAAAGGCAGCCGTCAAGAAGTCGAGTTTGAGTTTGAAAGCGTGCGGACGGATGGTAGTACCTTCGAGGCGAAATTACAGCTGGCCGCTGCGACCTTAGATGGCGAGCCGGTGACTCAGGTCATTATTCAACAGAATAACACTAACAGTGCTGAGGTTGCTAAGCGGTTGGCAGAGGCTGAGCGTAAAGACAGCTTGACTGGCATTGACAATCGCCGCGGCTTTGAAGAGGAGATGGCAAGAGTACACCAGCAAGCGCGGCAAGGTCTGCTGACGGCGGCACTATTATATATACAGCTCGATAATATCGGTAAGATTAGCAGTAGCTTGGGTTTGCAAGGAATAGATGCGACCGTAAAGCAGGTCGCCTACACGTTAGATGAATTGATAACAGACGGACATGTGAGCCGTTTTAGCGACACTGGCTTTACTGTATTGGTAGAAGATAAGACAGCCGCAGAGCTTAAAAAACTGGCTGAGGTTATTGGTTCGCGTATCCGCGACATGCTTATCGAAGTGGATAAGCGTACGATCAGTACCACTGTTAGTATTGGTATTGTCAAAATTGAACAAAATACAGCAGAGCCTAGTGTGGTGCTTGAGCGTGCTATGGATGCTATTCATCAGGTCATGGTGGAAACCTCTAATCATGGCGGCACTTATCATATGTATGACCCAAGCGAACATGCCAATAGTGATGATCACGCGCTTGCTGAGTCTTTGATTGATGCCATTGCCAATAATCGCTTTGAGCTTTCATTTCAACCAATATATGACATTAATAATGATCGTAGTGATTTCTTTGAAGTGTATCTAAAATTGCCGCTGGCAGATGCTGACAACACAGTCTTGACCCCTGATCAGTTTATGGGTGTTGCCAAGACCCATAACTTGCTCGAAAAGATAGATCGCTGGGTGTTGATTAATGCGTGTAAAAAAGTCAATGAGGTACGTAAGAACCATCCTGAAGCCCGTCTGTTGGTGCAATTGACCAGCGCCTCATTAATCGATAAAAAGCTTCCCAATATAGTCAGTCAGCTGATAAAAGCAGTGGGCGGTGCCGCTGGGACGCTAACCCTTCAGTTTAACGAAAAAGCTATCTCGGATCATTTAACTGTCGCGAAAACGCAGTTTTCCGCACTGAGTCAAGTTGGCTGTCAGATGGGTGTTAATAACTTTGGTTCTTCGGCCAAATCTATAGAAATCGCCAGCTTTGTACAGCCAGACATGGTGCGTTTGGCCCGCAGTTATACAGAAGGTCTTGAGTCAGCGGATAATTTGGAAGCGGTTAAGTCCCTTATCGTGCGTACCAACGACATCAATGTCGATGTGTTGATGCCTTATATTGAAGATGCCGCGACCATGTCCATTTCATGGAGCGTGGGCGCGCGTTATCTGCAAGGGTATTACTTAGAAGAGCCTAGCAGCACCATAAAGGTTGTAAATTAAACTAAATATTGCCTAATAGTTTGGTGATCAGGTACAGCCAACCATTATTACTGCTATCGTTTAAGCGTTATTTGTTGGTGTAAACACTGATAAATAACGCTGTATTTTTATAAAAAGTTGTGGATAAGTGACAAATGATTTTGCTTTTTGCGTGCTTGCTCATGGCATCATGATTTATGTCGCTCACTCATGACTGACACTCCTCAACCAAAGATTGCCAAAAATGTTTAAGATCAGTAATTGTCAAGTAAGCGCTCTTTTTGCCGCTGTTTTATTACTCACTGCTTGTGAGCGTGTGCCCCCTGATCACCGTGCTCCTGTGACATTGCCTCTATATACTGAGGGTGATGTTGATAATGGGGCGATCATCTATCAAGACGCCTGTGGACAGTGTCATCAGCTCAATGCGGGTCTCAATAAAAAAGGGCCACAGCTGATGAACATATACGGAGCGCCAGCCGCTGACTTAGAGGATTTCACCTATAGTCAAAGCTTAGAGCAATCAGGTTGGGTCTGGGACGCAAAAACCCTTGATCCTTACATTGCCGATGCCCAAAAAGTCATGCCAGACTCAAAAATGCTGTCAAACCCTATGCCTGATGCCAAAGAGCGTGCCGATGTGATCGCTTATCTGTCCTCGCTTCGTGCTGCGCCGCCGATCGTAGAAGACAGTACCAAGTAACCTCTGATTGACCCTCCTGATTCCCATAAATAAATGAGCCAGTAATTGACTATGACCCATGCAGCGACCGACTACCACCACAATCAGCAAAAAATCGCACAGCTAATGGCACAGTTAAATCAAATTGTGTTGGATAAGCCGCAGGCGGTTAAGTTGGCGCTCAGTGGCATACTGGCAGGGGGGCATCTGTTACTGCAAGATTTGCCAGGGATGGGTAAGACGACTTTAGCGCAAGGACTGGCACAGTTGCTGGGCTTGAGTTTTAGCCGCGTTCAGTTTACCAATGATATGTTGCCTGCCGACATCTTAGGCATGAGTATCTATGACCAAAGTCAGTTAAAATTTGAGTTTCGTCCTGGGCCTATTTTTACGCAGCTGCTGCTTGCTGATGAGATTAACCGCTCTAGTCCTAAGACGCAAAGTGCGTTGCTAGAAGCCATGGAGGAGCGGCAAGTGACACAAGACGGACAAACCTATCGTTTGCCGCAGCCATTCTTTGTGATAGCGACGCAAAACCCGTTGCAGCAAGCGGGTGTCTATCCACTCCCTGAATCGCAACTTGATCGTTTTTTACTGTGCCTATCCTTAGGTTATCCGTCACCTGCGGCGGAGCGCGAACTGTTAAAAGGCCAAGATCGCCGTGAACTGTTAAAAGAGTTGGACACTGTGCTTGATACAGAGGCTGTTTTGTTAGCCCAGCAAGGGGTCAAGCAAGTGTACGTTGCGGATGTGGTATTGGACTATCTACAAAGGCTGGTTGCCAAAACGCGTACCAGCCAAGAGTATCATGGCTTATCACCGCGTGGTGTGTTGTCCCTGCAGCGTGCCGCCCAGGCATATGCCTATGTATCGGGACATATGGAGATGACGCCTGAAGATATTCAAGCGGTATTCGCAGCGGTCACTGACCATCGTTTGGGACAGCGTTTTGTCCCTGCGCATGTAACGGGTGGACAAGCACCGCAGACCATCGCGCAACGTATCTTGGCAGAAGTGCCCGTTATTGTTTAAAAGCTTGTTATCTAAAAGCTTGTTGTCTAAAAACTGTGGCCAAATATCATCATTATCGTCAATTCTAGGGTAAGGGTAGGGTCGTCATGAACTTTTTACCAAAAGCCTTAACCGTCCCCATTTCCTCAGCATTAAGTCGTTGGTTTGCCTCGCGTGCGCCCAAAAAGGACAGTGCGACGCTCAATTTGCGTAATGTCTATATATTTTTTAGCCGTGAAGGTATGCTGTTTGCGGTGTTATTGGTCATCACCTTTATTGCAGGTATCAATTATGGCAATAATTTGGTGCTGGGTTTGTGTTTTTATCTTGTCAGTGTTTGGCTCATCAGCTTTCATGTGACCTTTGCGCATATCTCAGGCGTGCAAGTACGCTTGTTAGAAGTAACGATGGCTGAAGCAGGTGCGTCTATCTGGGTCACTTTGCAAATACGTAGCGATAGCCGGCAGCCTAGACGACAGTTGTTGTTCAGTTTCGAGCAGTCCCATCATAAGACTGATAAAAGGGTTAAGAAAAAGACTAAGAATAATGAGGATAGTCAGCATTCTGTCTTGGTGACACAGCTACAAGGTGAGCAAGTGATTCGTTTGTCTGTGCCGACTCATAGTCGGGGGCAGCTTGAATTACCACGGTTAACCATAAAAACGGTTTATCCTTTAGGTATCATGCGTGCGTGGTCCTATGTGTATTTTGCGCGTACCGCTTGGGTCTACCCAAAGCCAGAAGCCTTTGATTGGCAAACGCCGCACACCGTGGCACACTTAGAGGATTTGCCAACTGGCGGACAGTATCGGCAAGGGCAAGATGATTTTGAGCGTCTAGACAATTATGTCGAAGGGGAGTCGTTGGCTCGTGTTTCCTGGGGGCATGTGGCGCGCGGTCAGGGCATGTTCACCAAGCATTTTGCTGGTCCTATCGGTCATGAGCAAACCTTAGATTATGTTGATATGCCCGCAGCGCACCATGAGCAAAAACTGTCACAACTGGCCTATGGCGTGATAACACTAGGACAGCTAGGCGTCCCATTTACAGTGCGTTTACCGAATGACGGACCCTCTGCTGTACCGATGGGTGAAGGCGACGGCTTTGCGCAAGCTTGTTTGCTACGATTGGCGAAAGTACCATGACGGACTCTCAACGTTTCATAAATATGCCTGCTACAAACGCATCTAGAGAAGTCTTGGCTGTCAGCACGGCGGGTTTTGAGCGTTTGGCACTGGGTCAAAGCCCTGTTGAGCGAAGCAACCTTGCTAGCGAAGACAAATGGTATCGCAAACTATTGGCGTTGCCTGCCTATTATTGGGTGCTAATTACTCAAGTTATGGTTATTTTACCTCATGCTGCTCACTTGCCATTATGGCTAATGGGGTTTGCGGTCGTCAGTATCGTTGCTCAGTTGCCACAAGCGAAGGCACGGTTTAGAGAAATACGCCACTTAAAACGTGTGTATCAAGGCATGCAAATGCTTGGATTTTTATTGGGCTTGGTAGGCTTATGGTTGACCTACAACACGGCATTTGGGCTGGACATGGGTGTGGCGTTTTTGGTGCTATGTCTTATCAGTAAGCTTTGGGAGCTCTATAAGCGCCGTGATGCCTATGTCATATTGAATTTATCGCTGTTTGTGCTTGCTGCGCTGTTTTTGATGGATCAAGGTCTGGTGACTACGCTAGAAGTGGTTGTCGGTGTGGTTATTGTGTTGTTAGCATTCATTGCGCTAAACGACGATGGCAATACTCGCGGCGAGGGTCGCTTGCGTACTTTAGGCGTATTGGGTATCGGGGCAATGCCATTGTTGGTCGTGCTGTTTTTGTTCTTCCCGCGCTTGCCACCGCTATGGTCAGTACAATTATCAGGACAGCAAGCGACCACGGGTGTGTCCGATAGCATGTCGCCTGGTGACTTTGCCAGCTTAGGTCAATCAACGGAGCTGGCGTTTCGCGTAGCGTTTGCAGATGACCGTCCACCGCAGCAGCAGCTTTATTGGCGAGGGTTGGTATTTAGTGATTTCGATGGCGTCACATGGCGCCCAAGCTCGCAGCCACGACAGTGGCAACCTTCACGGCCAGCGCCTACTTGGATTGAGAGTGCATTGACGACCGTCCCTGACGAGGTAAAAGCCGCCCCTACCCGTTACGAGGTTATTTTAGAGCCCACACAGCAAAGCTGGCTATTTGGACTCGACTATCCTTTTACTCAGAGGCAGGACGTCAGTATCACGTCAAACTTTACCTTACTCAAAGATCAACCCGTCACCCAGCAGCTTCGCTATGATGTCTTACAGTTTGCGCCAATGCGCATCGATCCCATTCTAGATAGCGAGTCGCGGCAGCTAAATCTTGCACTGCCAGCCGATGGCAATCCACAAGCAAGAGCACTGGCTAAGCAGCTTTTTGCCCAGTCAGGGTCAGATCCAGTTCGCTATATGAGTGCTATTGAGCGCTGGATTCATCAAACGGATTTTCGCTACACGCTATCACCGCCCCGACTAAATACCAACCGTATCGATGAGTTTTTGTTTGAGACCAAAGCGGGGTTTTGTGAGCATTATTCTTCCAGCTTTACCTTTATGTTGCGGGCAGCGGGTGTCCCAGCACGAGTAGTCGCGGGCTATCAAGGTGGTGAGCTGAGCCGCGGCGGCAATGTCTGGGAAGTGCGACAGAAGGATGCGCATGCTTGGACGGAGGTCTGGCTTGAGGGGCAAGGCTGGACGCGGGTAGATCCGACGGCTTTCGTTGCGCCTGAGCGCGTGGAGCAGGGTATGGATGCGGTGACTCAGTCACAAGGAGCCGCCATGTTTGGGGATGGCGCTGGGGCCCAAATCAGTTACCAGCAGTATCAAATGCTCCAATCCTTGCGGCGTTTATCGGATCAGGCCAGCTATTATTGGCAAAAAGACGTGGTCGGCTATGATCAGGATAGGCAGGCAGATTCGCTGTTAAAGTGGTTCAATATCCGCTCAATTATGCAGCAAGTTGTCTGGTTGGCTGCTAGCGCGATTATCGTCATGGTGGTTTTGATATCCATCATTTGGCAACGTCGACGCAAACGTTGGCATCCAGCAGACCAGCCGCTCGTGCAGCTCTCTAAACGTCTGAGTAAGCGTGATACTTTGCTGGCGCGAGAGGATAACGAAGGGCAATTGGCTTGGCTTGAGCGCTTGATAGCAACGATTGATAACCGCGACAGTCATGCGAATACTAGAAATGATGCCGTTAATAAGTCAGAAAAACGGGCTAATCCACAAGACAGGCAAGCAAAAATTGCGCGCATTCAACAAGATTATCGACAGTTACGCTATGGGCGTCTAAGCACGCTTGAAATCAGTCACAGTGACTACCAAAAAGCGCTAAAGCAGCTAAAGAAAAATGTACGCGACTTACGCTAAGCGCTTTGTTTTACGTTAGATCATAAACAGCTGCTGCTGATGACTGTGTTTAATCAATAATGTGAGCCAATAAACCCATTAGGAAGTTTTATGCGTACCACTAAAGACCGAATTCGACATGCCTTAGGGTTCGAAATTATAGGTCTGCTGATCTTTGCCCCATTAGCAAGCTTGGTGTTTGGCTTTGAGTTACATCTAATGGGAATGATGGCCTTGGTGGGTTCTATTGTCGCTACTATTTGGAATTATTTTTATAATATTTTGTTTGACCGCGCCATGCTCAAACTGTGCGGTACGCTACAGAAGACGGTTCTAATTAGAGTGCTGCATGCGATACTGTTTGAAGGTGGTTTACTACTGTTATTTTTACCCGTCATCGCTTGGTATTTAAATATTAGCCTCTGGGAGGCATTTAAGATGGATATCGCAATGGCGACCTTTTACCTAGTATATGCCTTCGTCTATAACTGGGTTTATGACCAGATATTTGCTATCCCGAAACACAGTTGAAGGGTGTTTTTGACGTTAAATAAGATGTATATGAGGGGCTGTGTTATGGCGATATATGTGGATTTTGTCCGTATAGAGTTTAGAGGGTTTAAGTGGTGTCATATGCTGGCCGATACGTTACAAGAACTGCATGACTTTGCGGCATGGATTGACGTCGATAAGCGTTTGTTTCATCGCAATGCCAGTTATCCACATTATGATATTACGGTACAAATGCGCGAAATAGCGATTGCGCACGGTGCTATCCCAGCCGATAGAAAAAAGATCATCGAGTGTGCCAAGAAGCTAAAGGTAGAATTAAAGGGTTAAACAGGGCTATCCGAGCTTTCTGAGGGCAGCTATTCTGCGAGACATCGGTAATACGGCTTCGCTTAAATTGGCAATCAGCTTTAACGGTTGTCTAATCATTGTCTAAAGATTTTCCTAAAAATGTCTAATCTAAATGTTCTGCTAAATAGTCAACGAGTACTCTAATCTTTGGCGATAGATGACGGTTGTGCGGATAAACGGCCCAAATACTTTCCTCGGGCTCCCTATAGCGATCCAACACACTCACCAGCTCGCCGGATGCGATATACTTTTGCACATAGTAATCAGGTAGTTGCACAATCCCCAAACCTTTTAGAGCCGCATCAACCAGACTATGACCGCTGTTATATTGCACGGTTCCAGTCACCCGTAGATTTCTTTCTTTATCTGTTTTTTGACTGGCACCTTTAGCTGTGTCGATAAAATGCCAATAGTCACGAGTACCCAACAAACAGTTATGCTGATTCAGTGCGCTTAGCGTATGCGGAATACCGTGTTTTTCAAGGTACGCGGGCGCTGCACAGACAAAGTTGGTGCGATGACTGAGCTTTTTGGCCATCAGGGTTGAATCGCTTAATTTGCCGATGCGAACCGCTAAATCGTAGCCGCCCTCAACCAAATCAATCTTTTGATTGCTTAAAAAAGCCGTCACTTCGATATCGTGATATTGCCTCATGAAGTCATTTATCAGCGGCAGTAATTGCTGCTCACCATACGTCACAGGCGCAGTCAGTTTAATCCTACCTTGAGGTTTTGATTGTAAGTGACCGACGGCTTGCTCGGCCGCGTCTAAGCCATCGAGCACCCCGCGGCAGTGTTGATAAAACACGCGGCCCTCTTCTGTGAGTGAGACTTTGCGCGTTGTTCGATAGAGTAATTTGATGGCAAGTCGCTTCTCTAACGCACTTATCTGCCGACTGACTTGCGCTGTAGACAACCCCAACTCTTTTGCCGCGCGGGTAAAGCTTTCGTACTCCGCGACATAAACGAACTCGCTAATACCATCCCAGCGCATGATTATTACCATTATGTAAAAGATATTTGCAAATATAGCATATTGTTATCCTCAGAGAAAAAACTATAATGGTCACTATTAAAGCAAAGCACAAAACGCTACTGCCTGGCAGCTTGCCTACACTTGCCTGTGCTTGGTAAGCAAGATAAGCTAGCATTATTATCAATTGAGCCAGTCGCTTTGTAGCCCTTTTAAAGTGACACGACTATATCCCATAAAAACAATCCATTAAAAAAAGAGAGCATTGATATGTCAGATAAATTTATTAAATCCAAAGCCGCTATTGCATGGGGCCCAAAGCAACCACTATCGATCGAAGAAGTGGATGTCATGCTGCCCAAAAAAGGCGAAGTATTGGTAAAAATCGTAGCCAGTGGCGTTTGTCACACGGATGCCTTTACCTTATCTGGCGAAGATCCAGAAGGCGTATTCCCAGCGATCTTGGGTCATGAAGGCGGCGGTATCGTTGAGCAAATCGGCGAAGGCGTGACCAGCGTTGAAGTTGGCGATCATGTCATTCCTTTGTACACAGCTGAATGCGGCGTCTGCAAAATGTGCCGCTCAGGTAAAACCAACCTGTGCTCTGCGGTACGTGAGACGCAAGGTAAAGGACTCATGCCAGATGGCACCACGCGTTTTTATAAAGACGGTGAGCCAATCTATCACTACATGGGTTGCTCAACTTTCTCAGAGTACACCGTTTTACCAGAGATTTCTTTGGCTAAAGTCAACAAAGAAGCACCGTTAGAAGAAGTGTGCTTGCTAGGGTGCGGGGTCACCACAGGCATGGGCGCGGTCATGAATACAGCGAAAGTTGAAGAGGGTGCAACGGTTGCCATCTTCGGTCTAGGCGGTATTGGACTGTCAGCAGTGATTGGTTCTGCGATGGCAAAAGCGCGCCGTATTATTGCGATTGACATTAACGAAAGCAAATTTGAGCTGGCCAAAAAGTTGGGCGCCACTGATTGCATCAATCCTAAAGACTATGACAAGCCGATTCAAGAAGTCATCGTGGATCTAACCGATGGCGGTGTTGATTATTCATTTGAATGTATCGGTAACGTCGATGTCATGCGCTCAGCGCTTGAGTGCTGTCATAAAGGCTGGGGCGAGTCGATCATCATCGGGGTCGCAGGTGCGGGGCAAGAAATCTCTACTCGTCCATTCCAGCTGGTCACAGGTCGCGTCTGGAAAGGTTCAGCATTTGGCGGTGTCAAAGGTCGCACCGAATTACCGGGCTATGTTGAGCGTTATTTAGCGGGTGAAATCCCACTTCAAGATTTTATTACGCACACCATGCCATTAGAAGACATCAACGAAGCGTTTGACTTGATGCACAAAGGTGAGAGTATTCGCTCTGTGGTTCATTTTACAGAGTAAGCGATCACTACAGCATCAACGCCATAAAATAAAAATGCTACGCCTATTATTGGGGTAGCATTTTTTTGTTTTAGGAGAACGTTGTTGTGTTGTTGTGAGAGTACAGCGGCGCGTTTTACAGACGTTTTTAGTCAGTCTCTAACGCTGGCTGATATTTAACTTTGTTTTTGAGCAATGATCTCATCGGCAAGTGCGGTCAAAGTTGCTGCCGTAAAGTCAGGCACTGGCACATTGGTTGCCGGAAGCATGGCGTTATGCGGCCGCGTCAGAAAAGCGGCAGAGCAGCCAGCCGCTTGTGCGCCGATGGTGTCCCACAGATGACAGGCCACAAGACACAAATCGGACATGTCAACAGACAACGCTTTGGCGACCAGTTGGTACGTGTCAGCTGCAGGCTTAAACTTACTGACCGTCTCAACGCTAAAAGACTGCTCGAAAAACTCACTCAGTCCCGCTTTTTCCAGAGGCGTTGGGGAGGGACTGCTTGCTGAGTTGGTCAAAGTGACCAAGCGAAACCCCGCTTCACGCAAGCGAGTCAATGCTGGTATTACGTCGGGATGAGCGGGCATACTGCTCATGCGCTCTTTTAGCTCAGCAATGTCGTCCTCTGTCAGCGTCGTCTGATGAATATCAGCGGTCATGCGTAATGCGCCGACGCCAAGCTCACCAAAAGGGGTATAAAGACCGGATAAGGTCATGGTTTGTGAATAAAGCACCATCTGCGCAAACCATTCTCTGAGAACAGTCTGAGTACCAAAAACACGTGTAAATAAAGGCGCAAGCGTATTGATATCAAGTAGCGTTTCATTAACATCGAACACAATAATCGATGGGGCGTGAATAGAGGGAGAGTGGTCAGAGGCCATAAAAAATCCTTTTTATCATAAATGATGTTTTAGTCAGACATATTGGCCAGTTGCTCTAAAATATTAACGTAATTATCGACCCCTTGCGCCCCGCTGACCAAATGGCGCTCATTAAAAATGATTGCTGGTACGCTTTGAATGCCTTGCTGTTGCCAATGCTGCTCCGCCGCTCGTACTTCCTTAGCAAAAAACTGACCTTCTAACACTGCCAGCGCTTCACTACGATCAAGGCCGTTCTCTGCTGCAATATCGGCAAGCACGTTGATGTCGGAGATATCTCTATTATTGGTAAAATGCGCCGCAAATAACGCTTGTTTCAAATCATGCATGCGTCCTTGCTGATCAGCGAAATGTAGAAGCTGATGCAAATTAAAGGTGTTGTGCATACGCGTGTCGTCAGTGAAGTTGAACTCAAAACCAACCTCTTGACCGGCTTCAGTCATTCTCTCTCGGCTGGCGTCTGATTCTTGCTTGGTTGAACCATACTTCTCAATGATGTGTTCACGCAGATTTTGACCCTCGCTTGGCATATTAGGATTTAATTCAAACGGATGCCAATGAATGGTATGAGCCGTATTGGTTTGCTCAAGTGCTTTTGCCAGTTGACGATAACCAATGACGCACCATGGGCAAACGACATCTGAGACAATGTCTATGCGGAGTGGCTTTTCTGACTGTTTCATAATTCCTCGCAGGTGTTGTTATTTGTTTTTTGTCTAGTACTTCTGTCTAAAGTGATCTCTATTTAAAGTGTTATTAAGCCATCCTAAGAGAATGTGCAGACTATTACAATGCCCTCTAAGTTACGACTTAAGTAGTGCAAATGTAACCAGTAAAGAGACGCTGATAAGCCGCGTCTCCAAAGTTTTTATTTGTGAAAATAGCGATGCTTTAAGCCGCCATTAATAGGCGTACTCACTCATTGAAAGTCTGCCTAATAATAAATCAGCGGACAAAAAGTCTCCTGTTTTAGGGACGTTTTAGATTAAAAACTACACCTTAAGGACTACAAAGTAAAAACAAAACCCCCTTTTTGTTCAGTCATAATAAATGGATCAGCGCATCTGTTGAGGTGCGTTTATCACCATTCTTTTATGTTTATCTGCCAGCGAGAAGCCAGCATGTCTACTTTGACGTTAACCATTAATAAGCAAGATTATCAGCTCGATAATCTCGACACGCGCACGACACTGCTCGATGTCTGTCGTCAGCGCCTACAAATCACTGGACCCAAAAAAGGGTGTGACCACGGCCAATGTGGGGCCTGTACCATTCTCATCAATGGACGACGGGTCAATTCGTGTTTGACACTCGCGGTCATGCATGAGGGCGATGAGATTACGACCATTGAAGGTATTGGTATGCCGGAGTCGTTATCGGAGTTGCAGCAAGCCTTTAAAGATCATGATGCTTTCCAATGTGGTTACTGTACGCCTGGGCAAATTTGTTCAGCGACCGCGTTGATAGAAGAGGTCAAGCAAAACTGGCCAAGCTATGTGACCACTGATCTACAAAATCCTAATGGGTTGCTGGTACAAGAAATCGCTGAGCGTATGAGTGGCAATATTTGTCGCTGCTCCGCTTATCCCAATATCATCAAGGCCATCTCACAAGTGCTTGAAAACCAAGTCAACGATCAGTCTCCAAGCTCTGAGACTCGCTCAACGCAAGGGTCAGAAGTCACGGGCATTTGGTCACCGCCGCCTAGTGAAGCGCAGCTCAGCAGTTCATCGCAGAATACCGCCCACACGAAGGTAGCAGGAGGCCGCTCATGAAACGCTTTGAATACAGCCGTGCCGACACACCAAAACAAGCCGCCACTTCAGCGAGTCCAAAGGATGCCGCATTTATTGCTGGTGGTACCAATCTGTTAGATTTAATGAAGTATGAGATTGAGACGCCTATCAAGCTGGTGGATGTGACACGCTTAGAACTAGAGCAGATAGAGCCTACTGCTGACGGTGGTCTGCGTATCGGTACGCTGGTGACCAACAGTGATTTGGCGGCCCACCCTGATATTGTGGCCAACTATCCGGTGTTATCAAGAGCGATTTTGGCTGGTGCCACAGGGCAGCTGCGTAATAAAGCGACTACCGGTGGTAACTTTTTACAGCGCACCCGTTGCTATTATTTTTATCAGACAGACAGTCCCTGTAACAAACGAGAACCAGGGACAGGGTGCCCCGCAATCAACGGCGAGAACCGAACTCTGGCTATTTTAGGTACGAGTGAGGCGTGTATCGCCCAGCACCCCTCTGATATGGCTGTCGCCATGCGGTTACTCGATGCGAAGATTGAGACTGTTAAAACAGATGGCAGCACTCGCACCATTCCTATTAAAGACTTTTATTGTCTACCAAAAGACACCCCGCATATCGAAAACGTCCTGGAGAGTGGCGAGCTTATTACTCATGTGGTACTCCCAGCGCCTATCAAAGGGATACACACTTATGACAAAGTCCGAGACCGCGCGTCTTATGCCTTTGCGCTAGTGTCTTGTGCTGCCGTAATAGACGTGGATGACAGTGGCAAGCTAACCACCATCCGTTTGGCGTTTGGCGGCATTGGTACGGAGCCGTGGCGTAATGAAAAGGTTGAGGCGCTACTAACGGATACAGATGGCAACAGTGATGTTATTAGACAGGCAGCAGATTTGCTATTAAAAGAGGCCAAAGGTAATGGCCAAAATGATTTTAAAATACCACTGACGCGACGTTTATTAAAGCAAGTCATTCAGCGCGCATTAGCCGGCGAAGGAGCATAATCATGTCATTATTGGACTCAGTACTTCCATCAGAACCTACCAAAAAAATGATGATGAATGAGCCTGTTGGCTCCTTGTTTAGCGAGACGGCAAGCAATTTGGTTGGCAAACCCATTAATCGTGTGGACGGCTCCCTAAAGGTCAGTGGTCAAGCGCCTTATTCAGCAGAGATTCATCGAGACAATCAAGTTTATGGCGTCTTGGTGAGTGCCAAGATTGCCAAAGGGCAAGTTGAAAATATCGATAGCAGTGCTTTAGAGGATATTCCTGGCATCATAAAAGTTGTGACGGATCCCAAACAGTTTTTGCGTAACCCCCAGCAGGGCGGCGAAACCAAAGCGCCAACGCAAGGTGTCAGCGAGATTTTTTATCATGGTCAGCCGATTGCCGTGGTCATCGCGGAGACTTTTGAGGCGGCAACAGAGGGGGCGCACGCTCTCAAGGTCAGCTATAAAGACGAGACGGAGCAAGCAGCATTAAACTTTACCAAAGAGCTGCCTAATGCGCATGAGGTCAATGAAAAAAAAGGCTCGGATAAAAACGCCGTAAATGGTGATCCAGAGCAAGGGCTGGCAGATTCTGAGGTGACGCTCGATCGCTTCTATCATACCCCAAGCCAGAGCAACTCTCCTATGGAGCCGCATGCGACCTTAGCCTACTGGGAAGAAGACAAGCTCATCATGTATACGTCCAATCAAATGATTGCTTCTTGTAAGCAACAAGTCATGGACGCTTTAGACTTAAATAAAGATCAGGTGCAACTGATATCGTATTATGTTGGTGGCGGCTTTGGCAGTAAACTGGGCATTGCGCCTGAATCGATTGCAGCGGCTATTGCTGCGAAAGAGCTGGACCGTCCTGTACTGATTTGTATGGCTCGCTCGCAAGTCATGGAAGCAACCGTCAGACGTTCAAACACTCGTCAGCGTATCGCGATTGGCTGTGATAAAGACGGTATTATCAACACTATGATTCACGATACTGTTAGCAGCAACTTGCCAGGGGAGGCTTTTTTTGAACCCACTGCCTTATCGACTAAGTATTTATACCGCGGTGAAAATCGCCGAGTAAACTACAAACAAGTTGATGTCAACCAAGTGCTATCAGGCTCTATGCGCGCCCCCGGTGAAGCGGTGGGTATGATTGCGGTTGAGTGTGCGATGGATGAATTGGCCTCACAGTTGAATATCGACCCCATTGAGCTGCGCCGCCGTAACGAGCCTGAAAAAGACCCAACTCAAGATATTCCTTTTTCGACCCGGCAGCTTATTGCCTGTATGGAGCAAGGGGCCAAGCAGTTTGGTTGGGAGAAACGCAATACTAAGCCCGCCAGTCAGCTAGAGGGCGATTGGTGGATAGGGACAGGGATGGCAGCATCTGCGCGCGGTAACCAACTAAAACCTTCAGAGGCGCGAGCAACTTTACAAGTCGATGAAACAAAAGCGCTGGGCGTCAAAGCCGTTATTGAAACGGACATGACTGATATTGGTACCGGCTCTTATACCGTCTTTTCTCAGGTAGCGGCTGAGATATTGGGCCTACCGATAGACCATATCGAGATGAAACTGGGTGATAGTAGTTTTCCTCCTGCTTCAGGCTCGGGCGGTAGTGTGGGCGCTGCCAGTGCAGGTAGTGGGGTTTATCTTGCGTGTGAGCAGCTGCGTGACATGCTGGCAGAAAAAGTCGGTCTTTACCCTGATACCATTCAGCTTGATAAAGGCCAGATTAAACGATCAGGTGAGCACCATCTGAGTAACACAGAAGCGGCTGTTGAGGCGGTTAAAGATAAGACAGAAGGGTTAAAGCAGAAGGTCAATAAAAAAACGGGCATCGCGTTACCAGAGCCTGCCACAAGAGTATACGACTTTAGCAATTTTCAATCCTATGCCTTAGCAGATATCGTCGCTGAATATGATGAGCAAAAGCTCAGTGCTAAAGGACAAATCAAACCGGGCAAAAATGGCAAGAGCCATCGCCAATCGTCTTTTGGTGCCAACTTTGCTGAAGTTGCGGTACACAAAGTCACTGGTGAAATACGTATTAAACGTATGACAGGTGCCTTTGCAGCAGGACGTATTCTCAATCACAAAACAGCGACCTCGCAGTGCTACGGTGGTATGGTGTTTGGGATTGGTTCAGCCCTGATGGAGGAGATCATTCATGACAAGCGCGATGGCCGCATATGTAACCATGATCTTGCTGAATATCATGTCCCAGTCAATGCCGATGTACCACAACTAGAAGTGATCTTAGTAGAAGAAGACGATCCTTATACCAACCCAATGCATATTAAGGGCATTGGGGAGACGGCGATTTCGGGTGCTGCCGCTGCTATTGCGAATGCAGTCTACAATGCTGTGGGTGTTCGGGTCTATGACTTTCCTATTACCCTCGACAAGCTGCTTTACGAGATGCCAGAGTGATTTTCGATACGAGTTATTTTACAAAAACCCGCTTACTTGGCGGGTTTTTATAGCCTGAATATTTGT
The DNA here is from genome assembly GCF_002366815.1 of Psychrobacter sp. UBA3068. Lineage (NCBI taxonomy): Bacteria > Pseudomonadati > Pseudomonadota > Gammaproteobacteria > Moraxellales > Moraxellaceae > Psychrobacter > Psychrobacter sp. UBA3068. The sequence goes on from NZ_DFBY01000019.1 coordinate 35,002, forward strand.
CACCCATCATTAAAATGAGAGGCGTTATGAACCAAATAGCTGACATTCTTAAGCTGGCAAGTGAAGCGCAGCAACAAAACGTTGAGGCGGTACTGGCGACTGTCGTGCGTACGGACGGGTCAGCGTATCGTCGTGCTGGTGCCATGATGCTTATCTGTGAAGATGGCCGCTCAATTGGGATGATTAGTGGGGGATGCTTGGAGCCACATATCATTAAGCGTGCTTTTTGGCTCGCTCGTCATGGCGCTAATGTACAAGTCTATCAAACAGGTGAAGATACTGAATACACGGAAAATGGCGACCCAAAAGAAGCTACTCAGGACAATGAAAAACATAAAAATGAGCATGAAGAGACAGAGTTACATGATGGCTTAGGGGATAACAGGGATAGCGAGTTAGACGAGTTGAATTTTGGGCTAGGCTGTAATGGACGGGTGCATGTATTATTCGAGCGGTTGGCGACTGCACAGCCATTGCTGGATACCATCACCCAAGTTCGTCAAACGCAGCAGCCAGTCACAATAGCCACTTTAATTCGTTCTAATGGTAGTCAAGATCAGACTTCTGAGTTAGAAGTTGGCACGCGTATCAATCTAGACGACTATCGTCATTCAGGAAAGATAGCGGCGTTTACTTCTGACAATGCTCTCACTCCAGCGGAGTCTGATACTCCCACCAATCTGAATAATGTGGGGGCAAAACTGCTGGAATGTGAGCTGTTTGATAACAACGCTGAGTATGTTGTCTTAAGCGACGCGGCTGTATCTACCGAGTGGCTAATACAACGACTGCGCCCACAACCCCGCTTGTTGGTTTGCGGTGCTGGCAATGACGTAGTACCACTCGTCACCATGGCAAGGCTGCAAGACTGGCACGTGACGGTAGTAGATAGTCGCATACAATACGCGACGCGCGCGCGTTTTCCGCAAGCAGATAGGGTGATACATCTACCGCTGCCGAGTACGGAACAACTACTTAAACTGAGTCGTAATGCTGCCGTCGCTTTGATGTCGCACAGTCTGAGTCAAGACCGTGCTCGTCTCGCCGTACTGCTAGAGCATCCTGAGCATTATAGATATATGGGACAATTGGGCCCCCGCTATCGCACGGAACGCTTGATTAATGAGATCAGCGCGAGCAAAGCCGATCCGACCACTTTGGCTGAGGGTATTAATAAACTGCATTATCCTATAGGCTATAAGTTAGGTGGAGACGGGCCTGAAGCCCTGGCACTTGGCATCATGGCACAGATAAACGCAGTCATGTATCAGCAGACGGCACCCGCAGAGTTTTTAGACACTGACCCTATCAGTGAAAAGGTCGCAAATGCAACCACTGCAAGTATGGCAGCTACTAACAGTGATACGGCAACAAGTCTCGCATGATTAGTAACCCTTCTATGCAGATAGCTGACAAACAACCGGCATCAAATCACGCTGTTATTGTTTTGGCGAGTGGTCTTAGCCAGCGTCTCGGTCAACCTAAACAACTCCTCTACAAAGATGGTGAGCCATTAATTCGTTATATGACCAAACTGGCAGTGACGACAAATCCGCAAGGAGTCTTTGTCGTCATTCCTGATAACCATCCCGCTATTACTCATGCCATTGCTGACTTGGTGTTTCAGCATCCAGCAAGTCAAATATTGGTAAATAAAATGCCCCAAACTGGCATGGCACACAGTTTGTCTCTGGGTATTGCGGCGATAATGGACACAAGCTCAGCTATTGATCGAGTATTAATCATGGGTATCGATCAAATATTGCTCGATGCGCACCATCTAATGAAGTTGCTGGCAGGTAAGACATCTGTGGTGGCGAGCGGTTATCACAATTGGCCTCATGCAGATGAGGCAGGTGTTAGCGACATACTTAAAAAAGCCATCATCGGATTGCCTTTAGTAATTGATAATGAGCTACTAAAAAAATGGCAGCCAGCACTGATAGGAGATAAGGGTTTGCGTCATTTGATTAGAAGCTTGCCGCCCAGTCAAATAAATACAGTGACCAATGCGCAGCTGAGCTATGATATTGATACGCCAGCACAGCTTGCTTATGCGCAGCAAAAAGGCTGGCTAGATAAACAGCCCTACCTGTATCAAAGCAATATCAACCCTTAAGGGAAAACAATGCCTGTGATAGAAACCGATCGCCTTTATCTTAGACAATGGCACACAAGCGACTTTGCGATATTCGCTGAGATGAATGCCGACCCTGAGGTGATGCACTACTTTCCTAAGGTACTACCGACTACTGTGAGCAACACCATTGCCAAAAAGTGTCAGCAGCTTATTAAAGACAAGGGCTGGGGATTTTGGGCGGTCAGCTTAAAAGACGGTACAGAGCCACGTGATGCTTTTATTGGTTTTGTGGGCTTGAATGAAACGCATGCGGATATGGCTTTTGCCCCTGCGGTTGAGATCGCTTGGCGACTCCATAAAGCTTATTGGGGACAAGGCTACGCGACCGAAGCGGCACGCGCGGCGTTATGTTTTGCTTTTACCGAGCTGGCACTTGATGAGGTTGTCTCATTTACCGCCGTCATCAATAAGCGTTCACAATTGATTATGCAGCGTATTGGGATGACGAACATACAGGGCAACTTTTACCACCCTCTGCTTGATGCCAAGCATCCGCTTGCTGAGCATGTGTTATATAAAATAACGCGGCAAGAGTGGCAAAACGCTGTCGCAATGTAAACCTACTCACACGTGCCTTTTACGGTATTTAGTTAGTATGATCCCGTGAAAACGTTAAAATGTGCCCCTTAAACGGCAACTCTAGATAAGTCGTATTTTCAGGTTTGACGTGCGCGCTGCTAAAACCAAATTCTATCATCTTACTGGTCAGCTTGTTTTTGCGTCCACGGCCAGGATCTACCACGATGACCTCACAGGTTGGCCGCGCATGACGCGCGATGAATTCGGCCAAGATATCGATATGTTGATCTTCATAGAGCAAGTCGCTGCCGATAATGATATCAAATTGACCAAGGTGGCTATTGTCTTCTGCCCAATCTAGGCGCTCAAAACTGATTTCTTTATTGTTGTTTAGCGTGGTGTTGCGATCGAGAAAGTATTCAACCGTTGGATGATAGTCGGTCGCTGTGATATCAGCATGTCGGTGGTTAAGGAGCAGACTCGATAACGCCATACCGCAGCCCACTTCCAAAATACGTTTGCCTGCAATGTCATAATCAAGCATGTGATTGGCCAGCACCAAGCTTGATGGCCATATGACCCCAAACATCGGCCAAGAAGCCGAGCAAATACCCAGCTTTAATGCCTCATCATCAGGGTCACTAAATTGTTGATTGTCACGCAGGGTACAGAGGTGGATATCAGTGTTGCCAATTTCAATCGTTTGATAACGCACGCGCACAGTGGTCAGCGAAGTCATAAACTGTCCTAAAAAAGAAGCAAGAGTGCAAGGTCTGGCAAGAGTTGCCACTTTCAAGAAGGTGTGTTTCTAAACAAAGTCATGTAACGTTGAAACTTTAATGCAAGGGAAGGGGTGGGTTTTACACGGTCATAACAGTATGACCTAACATGTGATAAGTTGTTGTTAATTCTCAGGGTATTCTTATTGCTATGAGTCAGTCGCCCACTGTATCGGTTTTAAATAGAATGGACGATAGAGCACAGGGTTTTAAAGGAGGGTGATGCGCCTATTTTAAAGTTAGGCGCATTTGCTATGGTGATTGATAAAGGGGGTGAGGTGACATTAAAGCGCGCGTAAAGCCCTCGCTTGGTTTAATTGAGAAATCTTAAGCCAGACGTTTTTAGTGCCCACACCAATTCCACAAAGGCACGACTGTTGGTTAAGGGCTCACCATCGATGATCAATACGTAACCTGAACCGTCAATCCATAAAAACACGAAACTGGTCTCAGGAATGAGCAAATCGACTTGCTGAAAAAACGAAATCGCTTGGCTTTCTACTGCCCAGCCCCGTTGTTTTTGGCGGAGCATAAAGCCTGAAAAATCGGCCGCCGCCACACTTAGCATGTCCGCCTCTTCTTGGCTGTAGCCAATCCGTGCGAGGCAGAACCCTTCATCAGAGCCGATGGCGGCACGGCGCTTACCAGACAGACTGGCCACCACATAAGGCAAAAACTGGTCTAGGGGCAGGTTGGGGGCTGGTAAAAATAAAGACAGCTTTTCAACCCAGCCTTTTTCTATAAAGCTCTGTAGCCATTCGTCAGAATAACGCTCAAGCCAGTTGGCGGCAAGCAGTGTCTGCTCATAGGACAATAGGTCTTGTAAGGACAGCTGTTCATCAGTGGGTTCACTTTGTGAAAATGCCTCAAAAATACCGGCTGGAGTTAGGGTCAGATACGTTTTATCAGCATTTAAGTAAGAGGACATAGCGGCTACCATTGTGATGAAAGTTATAAATAGGCGATAAATTAAGGTTTGACGGTTTGATCAAGGCTTTGTTGACAGTTGTTCCAACGCTCATCGAATTGCCAGTCGCTTTTGCCCAAGCGAAACCATACTAAGGAGAAGGCCAGTCGATCATTACGAGCGATACAGTGAGCAAAGAACTCATTTTCGATATGCTCAATCGTGCCCCAGTCTTTATCATCACGCGCTTGCATCAGCTCGGTGGCGATATCTTTAGAAATTTCTTTGGCATCGTCACTACTGATCCGTAGGCGCTGTTTTTGTTCATTGAGCGAAGGGGATACCAATACACTCCAGCGAGTTGCCAGCATACTGTTGCGCTGGATATACCTTTTTTTAGCAATACAATCGCGAAACCCTTGCTGAACATGAGGAAACAGGCGATCCTTGATACGGGTAAACAGATTGTTTACATCATAAGGAATATCATACCAGCAGCCATAAAAAAAGTCTGCGACAGCCCCTTGCAGTGGCTCTTTCTCTGTTAACAGTAAGGCGGCATTGATACGTTGCTCATGAAAATGACGGTTATTGGGTGCCAAAAACACTTTACGCGAGTACAAACGAAATACTCGGCGCGCTTCCATCTCATTTTCTTTGATGAGGTCCAAATCAGACATAATAGTGTCCTTTAAGTCACAGTGGCTATGCTATCGCTAATATTATATAGCCACTATTGAGCTGCTGTAGGGTATGACCTAACTAAACAAGATGCGGCAAAATGTTAACTGATGGCTAATCAAGTAAGGTCTGCATCAAATCTATCATAAATTCAGCATCTTCTTCCGTCATTGCTTCAAACCCTTGCGGCATACCAAGTTCAGCCAAGGCTTCTTTGCCTTCGTCATCGTTGTGCAAATTAAGAATGGCATCCATAAAAATCTGTGTATCAGAAAACCCATCTTTGATCAAAAGCACGTGGCTGATATCAGCCAAATCACTTTCGATGAGGACGGTTAGCTGGGTTTTGGTGAGACGGGAGAAGCTGTGGAAAATCTCTGCCAAGAAAAAGGCGGCTTGGGCGTCACCTTTGATGACTTTACGGGCGGCGGCTTGATAAGTTTCAGTGACGTCCCACTGCAGGTCGGCTTCTTCTATGTCGACGGCTTCTAACAGTCGCAAACCGATCAGCTTAACATCGCGGTTATCTGCCATCGCTACGGTCGCACCAGCCTGAATATCTTCTAGGCGATTGATCTCGCTGTTTGCCCCCGCTGCAATGACCATCTCATCCGATTTGCCGATGGGGCGTGCAACGGCGCGGTATCCTTGCTCGCGGATTAGGGTTGCGGCATCAAACGGATTGGCATAAATGACCTGAATATCCCCTGCATTAATGACTTGCTCTTGTTCGGCATGTGATGCTGGGATGTTCAGGTGCATATTTAGATTAGCGCGTTTCTGAATCAACGTATTAAACATGTGCCAGCCTGCAAAACGCTCAGGCGAAAAATCTGGGGCGATTAACATATTGTGTGTCGTCATGATTTAGCCTTCCTCATTTTGTTTCATTTGGGCATACTGAGCCATCGCAGCTTCAATTTTACTGCGTGATGGCTTGCGGCGTACAGAGGTATAACCCACTGTTTCGCCGCGACGAATATTTGGTACGACGGTCGCATAGACCCAATAATGGCTACCATCTTTGCACAAGTTTTTGACATAGCCGTGCCATTTTTGTCCAGCGGCGGCAGTGTCCCACAAATCTTTATAAGCGGCTTTGGGCATGTCAGGATGACGCAAGATATAGTGCTGTTGACCGATTAACTCATCAACATGGTAGCCGCTAATCTCGACAAACGCATCGTTGACGTGCGTGATGACACCGTTCAAGTCGGTACGTGACACAATCAGCTTGCCATCAGGGTAGGCGCGTTCAATACCAGTGTCGTAGACAGTCCGTGACGTACCATCATGGTAAGTCAAGATAATCTGTTCAGCTGGCAACTCAGGTTTATGTGCATCAGGGATTGGAGAACCCATCGTAATCTCCTTCATTTATCGTTATATTCACAATGATTAAAAAACCAATCTGGTGTGGTACTCGTCGATAACATCACTTATTGTGAATCGGGTGTTTAGTGACTAGCAGCCCTCAGCACACATTCGCTGTTCATCTGACATAAATAGTGTGCGTTACCTTAAATAGTTTTTATAAGACAGTCACACGGTTTTGATTTAAAGTAGTACGGATTCAGTCAGGTTACATAGCGACTAATAGTAGTGTGCTATCGACAAAAATCTGACGTTACCAATCAGATAAGTTTGGCAAGGGCCTCTGAGGCACGTTTGATGTCCAAAAATATCAAACCAAGCTTCGCATTTGGCTTCGCCATGATAGTGAGCACCGCTTCATCTCCCGATGAGGTCATGATCACATAGCCTTTTTCACCTTGAATCATAATACGATCGATACCACCACGTGCCAGCTCACGACCTGCACGGTCACCCAATGACAGTAAAGCCGCTGACATAGCACCAACGCGATCTTCATCAACGCCGGTCGGTAGTGCTGAGGCAATCATAAGGCCATCGTTAGAAATGAGGGCAGATGCTTCTACATCCGCTGATGAGCTGTTTAGGTCTTCCAAAATTTGCTGGAACGAATCTGTACGCATATCGATTTCTCTATGACGGGTTATTCAGTTGATAAAATAACTGTTAATAAGGGTGGAAATAATGTTGACTAAGTTCGTTATTATAAACCCTTACTATTAATATTGATATAGACTGAGACAGACAAAAAGCTAAGTTTTTGGTTTTTTATACCGTTCGAGTTTGATTATTGACCGTTCGTCCGTTTTTCATGTATAAAGGTAGATGCTATTTATACGTTCCAACAGGCTCAATGATTAAAAAGAGCTCTACAGTACCGTCAGGCTAAATGGATACAAGCCAATCCATCATCGCTTTAGAGTTATAAGACCCAGCACCAATCAGCTTTATCAATCCCATCGTCTCTGTACTAAATAGCGTGTAGAGGCAAATCCAGTCTTATATTGGCGTCCACAATCCTCTCGTTGTCTGTTAGACGAGACGACGTTGATGTAAGTAAACATGTTCACCATTTTTACCCTAAGGAAGATATATGAGTATCAGTCAGGCCATCGAAAAAGTCGAAGCACGTTATGCCCATCAACCTGAGTTTGTGCAAGCGGTAAAAGAAGTTGCCATTACTATAGCGCCGCTATATGACGCACATCCAGAATACGATACTTTTAAAATATTCGAGCGCCTCGTTGAGCCTGACCGTATTATTTGCTTCCGTATTAACTGGGAGAATGATAAAGGCGAAGTTCAAGTCAACCGTGGCTGGCGCGTACAGTTCAGTAATGCCTTAGGCCCTTATAAAGGCGGGGTTAGGTTTCACCCTACCGTCAATCAATCTGTTCTCAAGTTCTTAGGTTTTGAGCAAATATTCAAAAACGCTTTGACTGGCTTGCCAATGGGCGGCGGCAAAGGTGGCTCTGACTTTGATCCAAAAGGCAAAACGGACAGTGAAATCCGCCGTTTTTGTTATGCGTTTATGCGTGAGCTGCATCACTACGTGAATAAAGACATTGATGTGCCCGCAGGTGACATTGGTGTAGGTGGACGTGAAGTCAGCTACATGTTTGCGATGTACAAAAATTTAACACGCGAATACGGCGGTGTGCTAACGGGTAAAGGTGTTGGTTTCGGTGGTAGTTTGATGCGTACGGAAGCGACAGGCTATGGTGCTGTGTATTTCCTAGAGAATATGCTAGCCGTGCAAAACGAAGATATCAAAGGCAAAAGAGTACTAATCTCAGGGGCGGGCAACGTTTCATTACACGCAGCGGAAAAAGCTCACATGCTTGGCGGCATAGTCGTCACTGTTTCAGACTCACAAGGTACCTTGTACGATGAAGCAGGGCTGAATCAAGAGAAAATTGATTGGCTTAAAGCGCAAAAAGCAAAAAGTAAGCCATTGGCTGATTATGTGGATGTCTATGGCGGTGAGTGGCTTGCTAAACAAAAACCGTGGCAAATTAAAGGGGATATTGCCATCCCATCAGCGACGCAAAATGAAGTCAATGAAGGCGACGCTCAGCTCATGGTCAAAAATGGCATCAAATACGTGGTCGAAGGCGCTAATATGCCACTGACTGCTGAAGCGATTGACTACATTCGTTTACACCGCGTTCACTATGCGCCAGGCAAAGCCGCCAATGCAGGCGGAGTGGCTGTATCTGCGCTTGAGATGTCACAAAACTCAGTACGCCAATATAAAACCTTTGAGCAGATAGACTTGCGCCTCAAAAACATTATGAAAAATATTCATGATAGCGCTGCTGACGCCTCAGAACAGTATGGTCAAACTGAGAATGGCTATATCAACTATATGGCGGGTGCAAACATTGTAGGTTTTAAACGCGTGGCCGATGCACTGGTTGCTTATGGTATTTTAAACTAAGCAGCATGTAATCTTGAGCATGATATAACTACCACGACATCATACCGCGTCTACTAAAATGAGTAGGCGCGGTATTTTTAATACTGTCCGATTGAGCGCTGATGGATCAACCCAGATGGTGGTCTAAAAACACGCCATTGGGATGAGGTACGCTTATAGCTACGCAACGTGAGATGCCGCGTACCGCCCGTCAAAAATACGCGGCTTACGTTCCTAATCGCAAACTATGTGCTTAGCGGCGATAAAGTCTTTTATGCTTACCAATAGCAAAGCCCCAATCTTATAATGATTGGGGCTTTTTTGCTTTGCCTATTTTTTTGCTTGGTCTATACGGCCTTACGCCATCGTCCTTGCGACATAATACCTTGAATAGGATTAAGCCCTATCTGATAAGCCAGATCGGCAGGGCGGGTAATATCCCATAGGGCCAAATCCGCATCGCAGCCCACCTCTATTTTACCTTTATTTGACAACCCTAATGCTTGTGCGGCATGTAGCGTTGTCCCCGCCAGTACCTCCTCAGGCGTTAAGTAAAATAACGTACAGCCCATGTTCATCGCCAATAATAACGATGTGAGTGGTGAGGTGCCAGGATTGCAATCGGTTGAAATCGCCATCGGGACTTGGTACTTACGCAAGGCGTCAATCGGTGGCAATTTGGTATCACGTAAGGTATAAAAAGCGCCCGGTAACAGCACCGCGACGGTATTGCTTGCGGCCATTTTTTTGATGTCTGCTTCTGATAAGTGCTCTAGATGGTCACTTGATAGACCTTGGTACTCGGCGACCAAGGCGCTACCGCCTATATCAGACAACTGCTCAGAGTGCAGTTTGACTGGCAAATCCAATAAGCGTGCAACCTCAAACACTCGCTTGATCTGAGCGGTGTTAAAGGCAATGTTTTCACAAAAGCCATCGACCGCATCGACTAAACCTTCTGAATGTAGTATTGGCAGCCACGCGCAGACTTGTTCGATATACTCATCCGCACGGTCCTGCATGTGAGACTGATATTCAGGGGGCAGAGCATGTGCGGCCAGATAGGTGGTGCTCACATGAATCCCGTGTTTGTCACCAAGCTTACGAGCGACCGTGAGCATTTTGCGTTCAGTGTCTAAATCCAAGCCATAACCGGATTTGACTTCGATGCTGGTGACGCCTTCTTGTATGAGCGCGAGCAGACGTTTTTCACTTTGGGCAAACAGTGTCTCGATGCTCGCCTCACGTGTGGCGCTAACGGTTGCCACAATACCGCCGCCTTGTGCAGCAATATCTTGGTAGCTGACCCCTTGCAGACGTGCTTCAAACTCATTGCTGCGGTTGCCGCCATAGACGATGTGAGTGTGACAGTCGATAAGCCCTGGTGTTAGCCATTTACCATTGCCATCTGTGATTTGCTGGTCTTGATATTGAGACAGGTGAGGAGTGATCTGCTCATGTGCGCCAATCCACGCAATCTTGCCGTTTTTGATACCGAGGGCTGCATTCTCTAGCTGGCCGTATGGACTGCTATCAGTGCGATCACTTGCATAAATATCGAAACCATACTGTGCTGAAAAGGTTGCGATATTGGCATTGATAATGATGTGATCAAACGATGCCATACTGATATCGTCGATAGGTGTGTGTTCCATTGTGTGTGGCGTCATTGGGTTTGTCGTATTCGTCATACTATGCTCCTGATTGTTTTGCCAGTGCGTTTAGCTGACAAGTAAGTGCTGTTCTACAATAGTTGCCAATAAACGAGCAGCGACTTTACAGCTGCGGTTATCAACATCAAAGGTAGGGTTAATCTCGGCAATGTCTGCCATTTTTACTTTATTTGATGCCATGATACGTTTGACCATGCGCTCAACGAAACTGAGCTCAATACCATAAGCGGCTGGCGCACTGACACCAGGGACGACGCTGGAGGGGAGACAATCCATATCAATGGTCATATAAAGCACATCCACCTGACTGATAAAAGTATCAATCTGCTTAGCCAAGCTCTCCCAAGGCTGATAATGGCAGTCTTCGTCACTGATGACCTGTACGCCTAATTGCTCGGCGCGATCAAAGAGGGCGGCGGTATTCGAAAACCGACTGACCCCAATGCAGCAATAATGAAACGGCTGATCATGGGTATCAAGGTGCTCAGCAATTTGGCGAAACGGCGTTCCTGAGGTGGCTACATCCGACTGGCGAATATCCAGATGCGCATCAAAATTAATAATCCCGATCGTAGGTGTTGTCCTCGTGACGGTTTTACTATTTATAGCGCTCTCATTAGTATCATCATGCCTCTTCGTTAACGCCTGCCACAACCCCAAAAAACTGCCATAAGCGATGGCGTGACCACCGCCAAGTCCGATGGGTAGGCCGCCTTGTTTAATAATGTGGCTGACCTTATTGGCATACGTGGTTTGGGCCGCCTCAAGGACGCTCGCCGCAAAATCATCATTGTCATGACAGTGGATATCGCCTGCATCACCTAATAAGGTTGGCAATTGACCATCAAAGCGTTGTTGTAACTCTTTGATGACAGGTAGCGCAGCAAATGCCTGACGGATGAGTGGCGGTGCTGCTCTTGCACCCACGCGCCCTTGATTGCGTCTGACACCTTGGTCACAAGCGAAACCAATCAGCCCAACAGGTTGCTGTTCATAAGGCTCGGCAAGTTGATACCAATAGCGGGCGCGAGCAGTTTCAAATGGCTCTGCCCTTCCTGTCCATCGATTCATATCGGCGACAGTGTGGCTAACAGTTGCGATGGTCATTGTCGATCTCCTTAGCATAAGCTCAATGAGCCTTTATTTTGACTCATACCAATTACTGCGCAGTGCTTGCCAGTGCTCAGTCAGCGTGCCATCTAATACCAGCTGTTTGGCTGCTTCGATATCAGGCGCTAGGTAGCGGTCTTTGTCATAAAAAGCCACTTGCGCGCGCAGTTTTTGATGCGCGGTCGTCAACATCTCTGAAGTTTCTAGGCCACGATGAAAGTCGATCCCTTGTCCAGCCGCCAATAGCTCAATACCGATAATGGTGGCGGTGTTTTGCGCCATCTCGTATAGGCGGCGCGCGCAATAGGTCGCCATCGATACATGGTCTTCTTGGTTGGCAGAAGTCGGAATACTATCGACACTGCCGGGATGCGCGATGGATTTATTTTCTGAGGCCAGCGCTGCTGCTGTGACATGGGCAATCATAAAGCCTGAGTTCACCCCAGCATTATCAACCAAGAATGGCGGTAGTCCACCGGATAAAGTCGCATCAATCAGCAAGGCCACACGGCGCTCAGACATAGAACCAATCTCGGCGATTGCCAAGGCTAAAGTATCCGCGGCAAAGGCAACGGGTTCAGCATGAAAGTTACCCCCTGAGATGGCAACAGGGCCGTCTTCATTATTAAAAATGAGTGGGTTATCGGTCACGGCATTGGATTCAATGAGTAAGGTTTTGCCAGCTTGATTGATGATATCAAGGCAAGCGCCCATCACCTGCGGCTGACAACGCAAGCAGTAAGGATCTTGTACTCTATCGTCTTGCTCGCCATCATGCGAGGCGCGAATGGCACTGCCTTTGATGAGCTGACGGTGTGCTTTGGCGATTTCAATTTGACCATGATGGCCACGTACTTCATGAATACGGGCATCAAATGGCGAGTCTGAGCCTTTGGCCGCGTCAATAGACATGGAGCCGACGATGGTCGCTGTTTCAAGCAGGTCACGCGCTAAGAAGTAGCCACGTAGTGCGAGCGCCGTTGAGACTTGTGTACCGTTGATGAGGGCGAGACCTTCTTTGGCCGCTAGAGTGATTGGTTCAAGTCCGTGCTGGGCCAAGGCGTCGGCCGCGAGGACTTTTTTACCATCAACATAAACATGGCCTTCACCCATCATGGCAAGCGTCATATGGGATAGAGGTGCCAAATCACCAGAGGCACCAACTGAGCCTTTGGCAGGGATATTGGGGGTAATTTGGTTATTAATTAAGCCGAGTAAGCTATCGACCACAGCGCGTCGTACGCCAGAGACCCCTTGCGCTAGGCTGGCAACTTTCATCACCATAATGAGGCGAACCACACTGTCTGGCAGCGCCTCGCCCGTACCCACTGAGTGCGACACGATCAGGTTACGCTGTAGCAGCTCAAGCTGGTCATCACTAATACGGGTCTTTGCTAACAGGCCAAAACCAGTATTGATACCATACGCGCTTTTGTCACGCGCAATGATGGTCTGTACATCTGCGTGTGACGCATCTATCGCCTCATAAGCACTATCAGGCAGGGTCAGCACCACAGGCTGCTCATAGATATCGCGTAGCATCTCAAAGCTAAGCTTACGCGGGTGTAGTGTGAATTTTTTGATATCAGTCATGGGGGTAATCCTAATTTTATAAGCGATAGTAGTGATTTGCTATCTATACAGTGGTTGCAGGTATGGTATCTCAGTTTTTTGTCCAATCTGGTGTTTCTTATCCAATCCAATTTAGGTACATGGCCAGCTGTCCAAATGCGGCAGCCAGTAAAATACTGAGAACCACGCGCTCAAACCAAATGATGACCATTTTGCCAACAGAGACTGGGATTTCGGTTGCCAGTACACACGGAATCATGGCAGAAAAAAACAGCACACTGCTAATGGAGATAACGCCTGCCACATAACGTGTCAATATATCGGCCTCACTGAGTAATAAGGCTGGCAAAAACATCTCCGCCAATCCTGCTGACATACCTTTGGCAGCCACCAGCGGCTCGGGTAACCCGCCAAGCCATGTAAAGGGGTAGAGTAGCAAACCTAATGCGTCAAACACTGGCGTGTATTTGGCCAATAGTAGTCCTGTTAAGCCCACAGCGATAATGGAAGGCACAATCGCCGCTGCCATGGTGAGACCGTCACGAAAGTTCGACCATAAAATCTGTTTGAGATCTGTTGCGCGACGCAACGTCGATAAACCCAAATCAAACGCTGCTGCCAGTCGTGTGCCACGTGTATGGTCGAGGTCGGGACGCTCAACCTCATCATCAAAAAGGCTGATCGGCGGAATACGGGCGGTAATGGCAGTGACAATAAAGGTAATCACCAATGTCGACCAAAAGAACACATTCCAAAATTCCATCAGACCGAGCGTTTTTGCCACAATCACCATAAACGCGGCTGAGACGGTCGAAAACCCCGTGGCAATGATAATGGCTTCACGCGCTGAATACTGCTTTTGCAGATACACGCGATTGGTGATCAGTAGACCAATAGAGTAGCTACCCACAAAAGACGCCACCGCATCGATTGCCGATGACCCCGGCGTTTTCCAGATAGGTTTCATAATGGGCTGCATAAGAACGCCAACCATCTCTAACAAGCCGAAACCGACGAGAAAGGCCAAAATTAACGCCCCAAGCGGCACAATCATGCCGACGGGTAAGGCCAGTTTTTCAAATAAAAACGGCAGCATGTCGGTTTCCATCATAACGGCAGGCGCAGTACCGGTAATATACATCACTGCTAGTATGAGACCGATGACTTTGAACACAGTCATAATCATATGGGTGATGTTTTTGCGCCATGAGCCATCTATAAATGGCTTACTAACCCCATAAAGCATCAATAAAAATAGCAAGGTGACAGATAACGTGTGCTGCTGATTCACTAAGTAGGTCGCGCCATGATCGAACAAGATCGTGCTTTTTTCACCAATGGTAAACGGCACGAAAAACATAATTAAGCCAATGGCACTAAACACAACAAGCTGTATCAGCGCCACAGGTTTGGACAGTAGTTTTTCTGGTGGGGGTGGCGCTGCCGCAGCGCCGATCGTGGTAGCCGTATTTTGCTCGATCATGTTATCCTCCTTGATAAACGGTTTTAGATGATCTACTTAATCATCGGCAGGTTTAGACCATACTCTTTAGCGGTTTTGATGGCGAGCTCATAACCTGCGTCTGCATGACGCATAACCCCTGAGCCGCAGTCATTGACCAGTACGCGTGCTAAGCGTTTGGCGGCCGCATCCGTACCATCAGCGACGATGACCATGCCAGAGTGCTGCGAGTAACCCATCCCAACGCCGCCACCATGATGCAATGATACCCAAGTCGCGCCGCCTGCGACATTGAGCATGCCGTTCAATAGCGCCCAGTCAGATACCGCATCTGAGCCATCTTTCATGCTTTCTGTTTCGCGGTTGGGGCTAGCAACCGAGCCTGTGTCTAAATGGTCACGACCGATGACGATAGGGCCTTTTAGCTCACCATTTTTGACCATCTCGTTAAAGGCGAGGCCTGCTTTGTCACGCTCACCTAGACCCAACCAGCAAATACGCGCAGGCAAACCTTGGAATTGAATACGCTCTTTTGCCATGTCAAGCCAACGATGGACATGGGTGTTTTCAGGGAACAGCTCTTTGATTTTTTGATCGGTTTTATAAATGTCTTCTGGATCACCTGATAGCGCCACCCAGCGGAACGGGCCTTTGCCTTGGCAAAACAGCGGGCGAATGTAAGCGGGGACAAAACCGGGGAAATTAAAGGCGTCTTTAACCCCTTCATCAAACGCCACCTGACGGATGTTGTTGCCATAGTCGGTTGCAGGAACCCCCATCGCTTGCAGATCTAAAATCGCCTGTACGTGTGTGGCACAAGAGGCCGCGGCTACTTTGGTGAGGGCTGCGTGTTGCTCAGGGTCTTCTTGAGCGGCTTTCCATTCTTCAACCGTCCAACCACTTGGCAGATAGCCATTGATCAGGTCATGGGCTGAGGTCTGATCGGTGACCAAATCAGGCTTGATTTCACCTGCGTGGGCACGTTTGACCATCTCAGGCAATATATCTGCGGCATTACCAAGTAGCGCGATGGATATGGCTTCACCAGCAGCCGTATGCTGTTTAATCAACTCATAGGCGTGGTCAAGATCGTCCGCTTGCTTATCGACGTAACCGGTGCGCAAACGAAAATCGATACTAGATTGTTGGCATTCGATGTTTAGAGAAGTCGCTCCAGCAAAGGTCGCGGCTAGTGGCTGCGCACCGCCCATGCCACCAAGACCCGCGGTTAAAATCCAACGTCCTTCCCAGCTGCCATCATAGTGCTGACGACCCGCTTCGACAAAGGTTTCATAAGTACCTTGAACGATGCCTTGCGTACCGATATAGATCCAGCTACCAGCAGTCATCTGACCGTACATAAATAAGTCTTTGCGATCGAGCTCATTGAAGTGCTCCCACGTCGCCCAGCGCGGTACAAGGTTGGAGTTGGCAATCAAGACACGCGGCGCGTTTTCATGAGTCTGGAAGACACCAACCGGTTTACCTGACTGTACCAATAATGTCTCGTCGTCTTCTAGCTCTTTGAGAGACGCTAAAATTTGGTCATAGCTTTCCCAGTTACGCGCAGCACGTCCGATACCGCCGTAAACCACCAGACTTTTTGGGTTTTCAGCGACATCAGGATGCAAGTTATTTTGTAGCATGCGATAAGGAGCTTCGGTCAGCCAGCTCTTGCAGTGAAGTGTACTGCCAGTGGGGGCGGCAATATCACGACTCTCATCACGGCGGGTGAATTCAGCGTTGTTACTCATTCCGTTCTTGGTAGTCATGCTCGGTCCTTGTGATTGTTTATAGAGGGGTTGTTTACACAGTTTTTAGAAAGGTTATTTGGTACAATGAATAAGTTGTATATACAAATTATCAAAGATTATTTTTTCATGCAAGGATTTTTTTATTGATGCCCTCATTATTTTTGTGATCGATTTAGCAAATACCGAGCGCTTTGGGGTATTGGCTGAGGCTTGTGGCGCAGTCTCATGATATTATGGCGTTATTCTTACTAGCAGAACTGACGGTTAAAGACGGATATGAAAAAAACGATACCGGCGTATCAACGAATAAAAAACGCCATACTAGACAATATCCACTCTGGTAAATGGCAAGCGGGCAATGCGATTTCTACAGAAATGGCACTGGCTGAGGAGTTTGGAGTGTCGCGGATGACGGTCAACCGCGCCTTAAAAGAGCTAAGCGCGGAGCGGGTGCTGGAGCGTCGGCAAGGGTCGGGGACATTTGTCGCACAGCAACAGTTCAATCACACCTTTGTGGAGGTGCGTAATATCGCGCAAGACTTAAAGTCGGCCAATCGTGACTACGAAGCGAAGGTTGTGAGCAAGCGTGCGGTGACGGCTGATATGCTCGATGAGGAGCTGCGACGTAAATTTGATATAGATAAAGATCATGGCGTAGATAACAGCAGTCATGCGCCCGTGCTATATGAGGTAAAAATCATCCATTTTGCGGATGGTCAGCCCATCCAGTTCGAAGAGCGCTGGGTCGACGCCCATAAAGTCCCAGAATTTATGGCGCAAGATTTTAGCGTGGTCAATACCAGTGAGTATTTAATTGCCAAAAGTCCATTAGAGCGGGGCAGCTATACCATTCGAGCAATAGCAGCACCTGACGAGATCGCCCGTTTTTTACAAATCGCACCGCAGTCGCCGACCCTAGTGTTGCGTCGCCAAACCTACTCGGCAGGTCAAGTGTTGACCTTTGTCAAAATGTGGCATGCTGGTGATCGTTATCAATTCTCAGGCGAACTGTAAGCACCTGACGCACGCTCACGGTTTTTGTACGTTTATTCTCACTTAAGTGCGCTATAGTCGTTTTAAGTGAAGAACAATACCGTGCATCTGAGATGAATGGTTCGCAGCCTCTGTTTGGCCGAGTGTTTAGGACGTTCTAATCCATTGGCGCTAAAGTTAAAAAACTGCCTAAAACTGCCTAAAACGGTCTAAAAGTTCACAATTAATGTAAAAATAGCATTGAAAAATAGGCTGTGTATCCTCAAATCGGGCAGCCAAAGCCAAATATTGTAGGACAAATATGTGTTTTAATATCTGTCTTGGCGGGTTTTATTCTTATTTGCTGGTATTTATACACGCCGATTTACTCATTCACTCTTATAAGGACGTCTTATGAAACGTCGTACTCTTTTAGCCCTAGCCGCCAGTACACTGTTACTTGCTGCTTGTGGCCAGTCTACTAGTGATACCGATAACAATACGACGGATAGTGCTGCGACAGGCGGTTCGGACTTGCTGCAACGTATCAATAATGGTGGCACCATCAACGTTGGTACAGAAGGGACGTATCCACCGTTCACTTATCATGATAAGAGTGGAAAACTCACAGGCTATGATGTCGAAGTCACGCGTGCGGTTGCTGATAAGTTGGGCGTTGATGTTGAGTTTAAAGAAACCCAGTGGGATGCCATGCTGGCAGGTTTGGATTCAAAACGCTTTGATATGGTGGCCAACCAAGTCAGCTTGACCACGCCTGAGCGTAAAGCGAAGTATGACAAAGCCATGGCTTATAGCTGGTCCGGCGCGGTGGTCTTAGCCCCAACTGATGACAATCGTTATGGCTCTTGGGAGGACTTAAAAGGTCTACGCACTGCGCAATCACTCAGCAGTAACTATGGTGAGCTGGCAGAACGCTATGGTGCAGAAATCGTCCCTGTCGATGGTATGGCACAAGCAATCCAATTGGTCAAACAAGACCGTGCTGACTTTACCATGAACGACAACCTTGCTGTGTTGGATTATCTAAAAAAATTCCCAGATGCGGCGCTTGAGATTAAGTTGACAGCGCCTGCGAGTGAGCAGCGTGGTTCAGGTTTGGTGCTCATAAAAGGGGACGATGCCGTTGTAGCAAAACTGGATGAAGCGATGGCAGAGTTGGCGGCTGATGGTACGCTCACCAAACTTAGTGAAGAGTTCTTTGGTGCTGATGTAAGTCAACAAAAATAATGTCAGGGTCTATCATGCCAGCTTCTATTATGTCTGTGTCGTGGTTTGCGGATTTATTGGCATTATTGCCGTTCATGAGCCCTGATCGGGCGCAGATTGTTATCTCGTCTTTTTGGCCCATGCTCAAAGGTGGTATCTATTATTCGATACCACTGGCATTGATCTCGTTTGTCATTGGTATGGTGATTGCGCTGACAGTGGCGCTGATTCGTATCGTTCCGCGGGCAGGCTGGTTTCATGAGATTGTTTACAGACTGGCGCGTATTTATGTGTCCGCCATTCGCGGGACGCCCATGCTGGTTCAACTGTTTATTATCTTTTATGGGCTGCCAAGTGTTGGCGTCAAGCTTGACCCCTTTCCTTCGGCGATTATTGCCTTTTCGCTCAATATTGGCGCTTATGCGTCAGAGACAGTGCGTGCCTCAATTTTGTCTATTCCAAAAGGTCAATGGGAGGCAGGCTCGACCGTTGGTTTGACGTACTTACAGACCTTTCGTCATGTCATTTTGCCACAAGCACTCAGAGTATCGGTGCCGCCTTTATCCAATACGTTTATTAGTCTGGTAAAAGACACCTCATTGGCGTCATTGGTGTTGGTGACTGAACTGTTTAAGCAAGCGCAGATAATCACGGCGCGTAACTACGAGTTTATGCTGGTCTATACCGAAGCGGCGATTATTTACTGGGGTATCTGTCTATTCTTAACCTTTATCCAAGGTAAGCTTGAAACCCGTCTTGATCGTTACGTGGCAAAATAGCGGGATGGCTCACCTTTCAATATTTTAATTATTCCATAGTTTCAGCATCCTTTGTAGCACAGGAACCTTTATGATCAAAGTCACTAATATCCACAAAGCCTTTGGGAGCAATCAAGTGCTCAAAGGCATCGACTTGACGATTCATAAAGGGAAGGTGGTCGTCATATTAGGGCCATCCGGTTCGGGTAAAACCACTTTTTTGCGTTGTCTCAATGCGCTTGAGATCCCGGATCAAGGCGTTATTGCCTTTGATGATGGCAGCTTAACCGTTGATTTTGCCACCAAACCTAAGAAAAAAACCTTACTGGCG
The DNA here is from genome assembly GCF_002366815.1 of Psychrobacter sp. UBA3068. Classification (NCBI taxonomy): domain Bacteria; kingdom Pseudomonadati; phylum Pseudomonadota; class Gammaproteobacteria; order Moraxellales; family Moraxellaceae; genus Psychrobacter; species Psychrobacter sp. UBA3068. The sequence goes on from NZ_DFBY01000019.1 coordinate 54,680, forward strand.
CTGCAACGTAAGTCGGGTATGGTTTTTCAGTCTTATAATTTGTTTCCGCACAAAACAGCAATCGAAAACTTAATGCTTGGTCCTACGGTGGTACAAGGGCAGAGTAAAGCGCAAGCCCGTGAGCAGGCATTAGTGCTGCTGGATAAAGTAGGGTTGTCTGATAAAGCGGATCTCTATCCGTTTCAGTTATCTGGTGGTCAGCAGCAGCGTATTGGCATTGCCCGTGCGCTTGCTATCGAACCGTCGTTATTACTGTTTGATGAGCCGACGTCTGCACTTGATCCAGAGCTGGTACAAGATGTTCTTGAAACCATGAAGCAGCTGGCCTCTGAAGGCTGGACGATGGTGGTGGTGACTCACGAAATCAACTTTGCCCGTGACGTGGCGGACCATGTGGTGTTAATCGAAGACGGTCATGTGGTTGAAGAAGGCAGTGCTAAGCAATTGTTTGAGGACTCAAAACACCCAAGAACGCAGGCATTTTTACAGCGTATCGAGCAGTAATCCGCTTAAGCCAAGTCGCATGGTTGAGCAAATCACTGATGCATGGATCCTTGATATGTACGGTCAATCTTGAAAAAAGAAAGCCCCAACTGTGCTGGCACGGTTGGGGCTTTTTGATGAAAGCGGCTATAGAGGCTTTCTAGGTAGTAAGACCGCCTGACTAAGATTTTTGCCGTCTTTTTAGCCACCGTGGTACGCGAGTTGTGCTGCCATTTAGTACCGCATTCAATAACGCGGCTAACAAAATTAACACCACGCCCAAATATTGAATCAACGACAGAGATTGATGGAGTAGTAGGATCGCAAGGGCAATCGCGGTCAACGGCTCAAATATAGTAAACACCGATGCACGAGTGGCAGGGAGCTTTTCTAACGCTTTCATATAGAGTGCAAAGGGCACAACGGTGCCAACCAAAGACAGTCCCAAGGCGTAGCCCCACGTGTGCAATGGTAAAGTCAATAACTGCTCATAAGTGTGATAGGTTTCTGGTAGTAATAACAGCACGCCAGCACTGATGATAATAGAGGTAAAAAACACCAAAGGTGCCGGGTGTGCGTAGTGCATGGCGCGCTTGCCCAGTACCCCGTATAAGGAGTAGCACATACCGGATAGTAGCCCTAATATAATCCCCCAGTTTATCTGCGCCTCATCGCCTAACATCGTCAAGCCGACACCAGAGACTGCCATGAGTGCCAATAATGCTGACTGCCGCGTAATGGTTTCATTGAGTAAAAAGGCTGAAAACAATAAGCTAAAAACTGGGGCCGTATACAGCAAGGCAACGGCAGGGCCAGCGCCGACATAGATCACAGCAAAGAAATAGCATACCGACATACTCAGGACACCTATCAAAGATTGAAGCGCCAGCCCAAGCCATTGTTTTGGTCGGAGTTTGACAAGATGTGGCCACAGCTTGGGTAGCATAACTAAAACAAGCAACGCGGCAGTGACGATGCGTAAGATGGTGATTTGCCAGCCACTAAAGCCGATCTGGTTGAGGTAAGTCGAAAAGATACCTAAAGTACCCCAGCAGATTGCTGCTGTAATGATCTGAATGGTGCCGATCCATGACTGCCGCGCTGCCGTTGCGCTGTGGGAGTTTGCCATATCCTGTCTCTTGTTTTTACTTGAGTGTCGCAATGCTCCACGATGTTATAAACGGTTTCAGTCCTCTAAGACACGACTGAAAACCACACTAAAATAAGAAAAAAGACAACCCGGTTGAGGGCTGCCTTTTACACGTTTTTTCAGTGTCTCATTAAAGCGTTAATCAAGTCTTAACGCAAGTCCGTTTGGTCTAAAATCTGCGTATCATGTTTTGAATGGCAGTCTGCTCTTTATTGGCCTTTAACATCACGTTTTAAAATTTGAATGTCTCGTTTTATACCTGCAATAAAAAATTACTTAGCAAACGCTTAGCGCCTTCGGTGGCAAAAGATTCTGGGTGAAACTGTACGCCTTGAATCGGGTAGTCTTTGTGCGCCAGTCCCATTATTTCATCACCAGCCAATGCCGACTCAGCCAAGCTTAGCTCTGTACGCGCATCATTGGCGACGACGGCAGTGACGGTTAGGCAGTCCGGTAGCGTGTCCGCTTGTACCATTAAAGAATGATAGCGCATGATTTCAACCTCTTGTGGCAATCCTTGATAGATGCCTTCACCATTATGGCGAATCGCTGAAACCTTGCCGTGCATCGGTACACTGGCACGGACCACGTCGCCGCCAAACACATGCGCAATACCTTGCATACCTAAGCAAACGCCCAATATGGGTGTTGTTTTACCCAGTGTTTCAATCACGTCTGCACAAATACCAAAATAGGCGGGATCATCAGGTGCACCAGGGCCAGGTGAGATGATGATACGGTCAAGATTCATCGCCTGCACCTCTGCTAAAGTCACCTCGTTATTGCGTTTAACGATGACGTTGGCAGCTTTACTCCCGTCCATTGTCTGCAAAATCTCACCGATATATTGGTAAAGATTAAAGGTAAACGAGTCGTAATTATCGATAATTAAAACATTCATGGGTTATAAACTCTTTAATAAAATATAGTCAATTTACGGATGCATAAAACTGTCTAACACCACTTTCATCGCCGACAGTTTACGCTGAATCTCTACATATTCATCCGCTGGATTGGAGTCATAAACATTGCCACCGCAGGTTTGCGCGTAAGCTGACTCGCCGCTGATAAATAAGCTGCGGATGGGAATGGCAAAGATACAATCCCCATTAAAATTAAAGGAACCGATTGCCCCGCCATAGGCGCCGCGACCATCCGGTTCTAACTCATTGATGACTTTGATGGCTTCCACCTTGGGCGCGCCTGACAGGGTGCCGGCGGGGAAGTTGCTCGCGAGGGCGCTAAACATATCTTCGTTAGGGTGTAAGATGCCAACGATTTCAGAGGAGATATGCTGTACGTGTGAGAAGCGTTTGATGTCCATTAAGCTACGTACTTTTACGGTGCCAAACTGTGCCACGCGGCCAATATCGTTGCGATGCAGGTCGACCAACATATTGTGCTCAGCAATCTCTTTAGCATCATTAAGTAAGGCGCGGGCGAGCTGACGATCTTCGACCACATCAACGCCGCGCTTGGCAGTACCAGCTAGGGGATAGGTTTCCATCTCACCTTGACGCAAGCGAAAAAGCAGCTCAGGGGAGGCTCCGATGATGCACTGCTGGGCAAATTTCATAAAGTACATATGCGGTGATGGATTGACCGTTCGCAGTTTTTCATAAATGGGCATCTTGTCACCAGTAATACGGTATTTAGATTTAAAACCCACCTCGCATTGAAATATACGTCCAGAGATAATGTCTTCTTTTACTTGCATGACGGCCCGGGCATGCTCCTCTTGACTCATGCCATCACCCAAAAATTCAACCATGGGTGGCTCATAGTTTGGTGTTGGCGCATCAAGTAAGGCTTTGATTTGCTCGATACGGTTGTCTTGCTGAGCGGTGGGATAATAAAAATAGAAAATCTCACCGGTCATCTTATCAAGCGTTAAGCCATCCAAATACACGCCAAATTTAAATGGCTCAAAGTCATCGCTGGCTTTGGCATTGAGACTCGGCTCAAAAAAATTCACACTGTCGTAACCCAAATAACCGACCAGACCGCCACTTTGGTCACGAGCAATGACGTGCTGCGGCGTAATCTTGCGCAGTAATTGATAAGGATTTTCGGTTTGATAGTGGCGTGTTTCAGCCGTTTTATTGTCAGTGATGGCAAGGGTGGTGCGATCTAGAGCGGCAACGGTCATGACAGGATCAAAACCAATGGCGTGGTGACGTGATATGTGACTCTCTTCGCCTAGTGATTCGAGCAAATAACACGTCTCAAAAGCCCGCTCAATACGTTTAAACAAAGCAAAAAAATCAATGTCTTGCGTGAGTTTAATGCGCTTCGGTTTGCTGGGAATATCAATAGGCGCAGGTTGGCTGTGCTGGGGCGTCGTAGAAATCATAACAAAATCCGAAATCATGTAAATGGGTGTCAGCTAAAAAGAAGAAAAATGTAGACAGAGTGCTTGCGTGCTTCAAGAGCCTTGCCTATGGGTCGCGAGCAAGGCACTGACGTCATGACTTTGCATGGCTTTAGCGCCTCGCGAGACCGTGGCAATACCGACGCCTAACTGCTCAGCTATATCACGCTGGGTTGCACCGCACTCTAACAAGTCAAAAATACGGATACGATTGGCAATCTCGTGTTGCTCTTTGTCCGTCAATAGCGCCCTGAATAGCACTTCGATATCGGTGCTGTCATGACAATTTGCTAAATGTTTTAATAAACTGTGATAGGGGTTAGTACTCATAATAGGTGTTCTTCATAAAAGAAAAAAATAGAGCGCTAGTCATTAGCTTGTTTCAGTATTCTAGTACAATAGTACATAAAAAACAAGTCATGAAAAAGGACACTCGTAATCTACCATAATAAAACCGCTTATCCCTCACAAATGAGTGCCACTCTACAGCTTCAAAAACAAAAATCATCACGCCCCTAACGCTAACTAGCTTCTGCATCCGTGCTTCTATCTTTATCGTCTTAAGAGTTAAGTAAGACAAGGTAGGAAATTTCTCACATTAATTATTGCCATATTGTTAATACTTCGTTATTATGCCTCTCTTTATTGAATGCTAACAATTATCATTAACATTGCTATTTGTGTGCAAAGTTTGGTTGTTATCAAGACGCCAAACTGTCTAAAAGACAGTTCTCAAAAATAAACAGACCTCAAAAATTCTAATCCTGATAATAAAGCGAGTGTGTGATGCGTGAAGTAAAGCTAGCTAATCAATTGACGGTATTGTCCATGGGCGTGGCAGCGGTACTATGGTCACAAGCAGCCAGTGCCGCCACGGTAGAAAACCTACCAAATACCACCTTACAGACCATCACCGTGACTGCCAATAGCTCGGTACGTGACAATGTGCAAGAGGGCTCTGTTTACATAGATGATTACACTCCAGCTGCTCAAGCAAGCCATTTGAGTGATTTTTTAGAGGTAGTGCCAGGCGTTAGTGTCGGTGGCACGTCGTCGGTTAACCAGCGTATACGGGTGCGCGGACTTGATGACACCAATCTAAAAGTAACGATTGATGGCGCTCGTCAAGAGGGTGCTTTGTTTTATCATATGGGCGATGTCACGATTGATCCAGATTTGTTAAAACAAGCCGAGGTCGCGGTTGGTAATAACTCAGTGACACTTGGTAACGATGCCATCGGTGGTGCCGTGGCTTTTGAGACAGTGGATGCCGCAGACTTGCTTAAGCCGGGTCAAAAAATTGGCGCCAAATTGCACGCAGGCTATGGCAGTAACAATGATGAGCTATTGACCTCTGCCACCGTCTATGGTGCACCAGCAGAGAACGTCGATTTACTCGCGTATTATGGTAAGCGTGATGCCGAGGCGGGCGAAGACGGTGAAGGTCGCAAGATTCAAACCGAAGACAGTGAAGGCGAAAACATCCTATTAAAAGCTGGTGCTCATATTGCCAATGATCATCGTGTTGGTGCTAGCTTTAGCCGTACTGAGAACAAAGGAAAGTTCCCCCTACGTCCTGATTTTCCTGCCGGTGGTTGGAACCCCATTATTCCGCAAGAAGTCAAGCGTGATACTTATGCACTCGATTATACCTATAACCCAAGTAATCGCTTAATCGATGTTGATACCAATGTGTATCAGTCAAAGACTCAGATTTTACGTGATTCTGATTATCTGAAAAATCCTGGCTTTGAGTTTGATGCACAGGTGAAAACCACAGGCGCTAAGGTACAAAACACCAGTGTGATAGACAGCAGTATTATTGATGGTATCACTGGTACACATAAGCTGATTGCTGGTATCGAGCACTATAAAAAAGAGTCTGACATGTCTCGAGATTTTGTCAAAAGCGGTAGTGATGAGGCAACTAACACGTCAGTGTATCTAGAAGATCAATGGCAGGTGGGCAAACTGAGCCTAACGCCGGGCGTGCGTTATGACCGCTATGAGTCACCAGAGTTTGTCTCTGGCGGTAAGACTTATGACAATGTCGTCGGCGCGCTCGCTGCCAGTTACGAAATTGCGCCCCGTACACAAGTTTTTGCCAGCTATACCGAGCTGTTTAATGGCCCAGACTTAAGCCAAGCTATTTTTAACTCAAATGGTGCCGGCACCTATGTCAACAGTGACCTAAAAGCAGAAGAAGGCGCTAACGCGGAAGTGGGTGTCACCACGACGCTACGCGACTTGACCATCGCTGATGACGCGCTCCAACTAAGTGCTAAGTACTTTGAGACCGATATTGAAAATTATATTGAGTTTGTGCGCGCAGGGGACGGTAGAGTTGGTTTAGATTGTGCGACAGGTCAATTAAACGGTAGCTGCCAAGGCGTCATCAATAAAGACGAAGATTATAAGATTAAGGGCGTAGAGCTTGCTGCTGACTATAGAACAAATAATTTTAGCATGGGTCTAAGCTATGAACGTGCCCGTAGTGAAGGTGAAGATACGGGTTATAGCATCTCCTCAGTAAGCGGTAGCAGCTCTGAATCAGGTGACAAATACATGGTCAACCTTGGTTACGCACCAACAGACACGACAGAGCTTGGCTGGCGCAGTACCTATGTTGCTTCATTGACGCCTAACACTGGTGGTGATGATATTAAAAAACCCAACTATGATGTGCATGACATTTTTATGAGTTATTCCCCAAAACAAGTTGAGGGCTTAAAAGCGACGGTTGGGGTGTATAACCTCTTTGATGAAACCTATGCCAGCCATGCATCACGCATCGTTAAGCCTCGGGAAGATGGGGCTTTAAGAACTGACTTTGAGATGGGTCGTAACATCAAAACCTCTTTAACGTATCAGTTTTAGTACTACGGTAACCTAATGGTAGTTAAAAAGTCAGCTGTCTTTATAGGAGAGCTGGCTTTTTTATTGCCAGTGAGTTTTTAACGAGGGGATAGCCGTTATAAAAACCATTTTTAACAGCCCATTAAAATAATCACTTAATAAAGAACCAAGATCAATGATTTCATTTCATATGCGCCAAAGCTGCCTTTGGATTCATCGTTATACCGGGCTTGCTATGGCAGCCTTTTTAATTGTCACTGGTATCACAGGTACGCTCTTGGCATTTCATGACGAGCTGGATGAGGTGTTTAATCATAAGCTTGCTCACATCGAAGCGCAGCCAAAGCCGCTGCTACCGATAGCTGTACTGCATGATGGTGTGATCAGCGCCTATCCAGACTATAAGTTTTCTAGCATGCCAACCTCACTATCGACCACCCAATCAGCAGTGTTTTCGGTAGATAGGATGCGAGGGCAGGCCGCCAAAAACACTGCTAAAGCGCCATTTCAGGAAGTGTATGTCAATCCTTACGACGGCCATATCATTGGTACACGTAATAAGGATGAGTGGGCATGGCAAAACACCATGTGGAAAGTGTTTTGGTTGCATCGGGACTTATTGCTTGGCGATATTGGCAAATTGGTACTGGGTATTGTGGCACTGGTTTGGACAATTAACTGTTTTATCGGCTTTTATCTCACCTTTCCAAGAGCGGTTAAATCACATAAGTCCAAGCAAGATGCGCGTCAGACTTTATCTGGCAAAAAGCGTGCTTCTTTACTGAAGCGCTGGCTGCCTGCATGGAAAATCCGGCGTAAGACCAATACCTTTAAGCTAAATTATGATTTGCATCATGCGTTTGGTTTATGGCTGTGGCTCATGCTATTTGTCATCGCTTGGTCGAGCGTTGGTTTTAACTTAAAGTCGGTGTATCAGCCAGTCATGCAAGCAGTGGTAGGACTAGAGGGGAGAGAAGGGAGAGCACCCCAACCAAGCGCCCCCGTACCAACAGTCAAGTCGCCCAGCAGGGCGATGGTCGCTGGTACGAATGTGGTGAGCAAGGCCGATAGTATCGCGTATCTCAGTGCCCAGGCTGAGATTGCCGCTCACCGTCATGGGGCCCGCGTACAAGAACTACTGGGTATACGCTGGATGGAAGAAGACAACCAGTGGCAGATGCGTTTTAAAACGGATAAAGACATCGGTACGCACGGCGGGGCCTCATCAATTACGGTGAATGCAGCAACCGGTAAGGTTGAGCGCGTTCATTTTGGTAATCAAAGCGCATTTGGCAATAAAGTAGACCAATGGTTAGGGGCGCTGCACATGGGCCACATTGGTCAAGGGTGGGGACACCGATTGTATCAAGTGTTTTTAGCGATGATAGGTTTGGCCGTGACGGTGTTATCAGGTACTGGGGTTTATCTGTGGTGGAAAGGTCGACAGCAACGGGCAAAGCGTTGCAAAAGGTGACGAGATAAATGCAAACAGGGCTGGTGCCAGATACGCCAGTCCTTACACGGTATCGACAATCACCGGACGATCTTGATGACTCAATACAGTCACATCGACGTTATACAGCGCTTTCATGGTTTCTTTGGTCAGGACATCGGCGGGCTTACCAACCGCCATCACTTGACCGTCTTTCATAGTAACGACGGTATCCGCGAATTGCGCGGCTTGATTGATATCATGTAGGACGATCACAACAGTTTTTTGTTGACTGTGGCTCAACTCGCGTAGCTCACGCATCAGACGGCCAGCATGGTACATGTCCAAGTTATTTAGCGGTTCATCGAGCAATAGATAAGGCGTGTCTTGACAGACAATCATCGCAATCAATACCCGTTGGCGTTGCCCACCCGACAAAGTCGATAAAAACCGCTCGGCTAGGGGCTCAAGCTCAAAGCGTTCGATCACTTCCTGTACTTTTTGCTGATCCTCACTTGTTGGTTGTCCTTGATGATAAGGATATCGCCCAAACATCAATAGTTCATGCACCCGCAAGCGTCCTTGTACTTGGTTGTCTTGTCCGAGCATGGCGACGGTTTTAGCCAACACTCTTGCATGACAGCTTGCAATATCATGCTCACCGAAACTCACTTGTCCCGTCTGTAGTGGTTGCAAGCGTGACATGACTGAAAATAAGGTAGATTTTCCCGCACCGTTGGGGCCGATTAGGGCAATGATTTGGGCACTTGGTAAAGATAACGTCACGTTATGTAGGATTTGCTGTTTACCAATGTGGTGCGAGATATTATCTATTTTAATCATAACGTTTCTTGTGTTTATCGAATGGTAAATGGTCTTATTTTTAAGGCAGTCACTAAAGACGAGCGGCGCTGTTTATTAACGAGGCTGTTTATTAATGACGCTGAGTCATAAAAATCAATAATAAAAATACTATCCCGCCTGCTAACTCAATGACGACCGATAGTACCCCGGCCATGCTCAGTACTTGCTCAAATACAGTCTGACCGAGCACTAAGCATATCATTGCCACCAAGCTGACCAATATCAGGCGCTCACTATGATACATATGGCGAGCGATACGGTTGGTCAACGCGCAGACTAATAAACCAAAAAAGGTCACAGGTCCGACCAGTGCGGTGGCAGTGGCGACCAACACCGCGATGACGGTTAGTAGCCCAAATGCTAAGCGTTGATAGTTGATGCCAAGGTTGGTGGCTTGTGCCTTACCTAACATCAATACATCGCACTGATAGCGCCAACGCCAAATAAACCACCCACTAATGAGACAAATAAATAGGCTGATCCCAAGCAGTTGTGGATTCACCGTATTAAATTGGGCGTAACTGGCAGACTGTACCACGACGAAATCATCGGGATTAATCAATCGCGCAATCAAGGCCGATAAGCTGCGAAATAACACCCCAAAGATCACGCCTACCAATATCAATCGGGTCAAATCTTGACTGCTTTTGGCAAACAACAACTGAAACAACAGCAATGACGCGCCAAACATCAGGACAATTTCAAGCGTAAATTTGGCAATGGGATTGATACTGGTAAAGCTAATCGCACCCAAAAAGAAAACCAACAAGCTTTGCAGCAAAACATACAGCGAGTCAAAACCCAATAAAGAGGGGGTTAAGATGGGGTTGTGCGTCAAGGTTTGAAACAGTAATGTTGAGACGCCAATCGCATATCCGACCACCATCAATGCCAGTAGTTTTTTGCCTCGAAGCGGCAGAGCAAAGTCCCAATGCCCATTGACATTGAGCGTTAAAAATAGCGTCATTGAGATAAGCAGTATAACGGCTGCAATTGATTTTGGATGGTTGGCGATAAATGCCCAAAACTGGGTTAAGTGACTTTGTCCAGTAGCCGATGAGTATTGATCATTTATCGCTGGGCTGGTATGGGTAGAGTCAGACTTTGTAGAGCTAGGCCTAGACGGTGAAAGCATGTTAAATCCTATGGTGCCAAGCTTATCTAATCAAACAAAATAACGATAAAATAAAAAACATAATAAGCGGTAATAAGTGCTTATCGTTCAGAGGGGGCGCGCAGCAATAGCCATAAGAACAGCACCGTACCGACCACACCAAAAACGGTGGCGACAGGCACTTCAAATGGATAGCGAATAGTACGCCCAATAATATCGCACAATAAGACTGCCGATGCCCCTAACAGCGCAACTGCTGGCAGGCTACGGCGTAATTTATCCCCCATCACGCGGCTAACGATATTGGGAACGACCAAGCCAATAAAAGGGATCATACCAACCGTCACGACCACCACAGCGCTCATCATCGCCACCATGCCGACCCCAAGCCACGTGACCTGTCTTTTGCTAATGCCTAAGTTTAGCGCGATATTATCACCCAGACCTACGATGGTCAGCTTGTCAGCAATAATGTAAGCTAGGATGCACAGTCCGCCCGTCAGCCACAAAAGCTCGTAACGCCCTGCCAAGACCCCAGAAAAATCACCAAATTGCCAAACACTGAGCATCTGTAACGACTCGGTTTGATAAGCGATAAACGTGGTTACCGCCTCAATGATACCGCCAAAGACAATACCAATCAGTGGGATCATCAAAAAATCAGTCGGTGGAATACGGTGAATCAGCAGCATAAATAACATCATGCCAAACACGGCTGCGATGGTGGCCACGCCCATTTTTATAATGAGTGCGCTGGCTGGGAACAGCAAACTGACCACCAACAGTCCAAGCGCCGCGCTTTGGGTCGCACCGACCATCGATGGTTCAACGAAGCGGTTTTTTAGTACCACTTGAATGATCATGCCTGCCACTGCCATAGCGACACCAGTCAAGATAATGGCAATGGTACGTGGCATGCGGCTGACAAGCATGAGTGAGCTATCAGAGTTCGCACTATGGCTGATAACGCTTTGCAACATACCTGCCCACGAAAAATCCGCCACACCAATAGACAAACTTAATAACACCAAAAGCCCCATAATAATGAGGCTACCCGTGTTCATTAACCACGGCGGTATCGCCGCACGTCGATGTGTAAGGCTCAGGCCGTTACTCGCTCTTTTTTGCCAACTTGATGAGGCTGTTGCCAAAGAAGAGCTCTCTTTAACGCTGGTATGAGCACGATGTGAAAATAACGACATAGTGGCTACTGGCTTAGAAAGTGAAATTTATAACGGAAGTTCAGAGCAGTGGCTCGAACAGTGACAGTCTTTATTTAGCGCCAGCAAACGCGTTCTTAATAGTGGTCAAGTCTTGTATCCACTGATAATAGCCACCGAATGCTAGGTAAGAGTCTGGGCTAAGGTATACCACTTGATCTTTACTCCAAGCATTGGTTTGTGCGACCAGTGGATTGTCTAACACCGCTTTGGCACCGACGCCATCTTCGCCAATTGCCGCACTACGATCGAGGACAAATAACCAGTCTGGATTGGTCTTTTGTATATACTCAAAAGAGACGGGTTGACCGTGGCGGGCGTCTTTAATTTGATCATCGGCCATGGGGACACCAAGGACAGAATGGATAAAGCCATAGCGTGATTTATCACCATACGCCGACATTTTATTGCCATTGACCATAATGACCAAACCTGTACCTTTGTTTTTGGTCACGGTTTTAGTGTCGTCAATAAGGGTATCAATATTCCCTTGCAGTTTTGCCGCTTGATCACTTTTACCAAATAGCGCCCCCAAATCATGTAAGCGCTGCTTGCTTGATTCATAAATGTTCGCTGTATCAATCGTCATATCTAGCGTTGGCGCGATATTCGATAACTCATCATATTTTTCTGCCATACGTGAGCCGATCAAGATAGCTTGTGGCTGCATCGCATTTAGGGCTTCAAGATCTGGCTCAAACACGGTGCCAACGCCTTTTGGTTCAGGCTGAGTTTTTGCATGTAAGTTGTCTAACACCAGATTACTTGGGGCGCCATCGACAGCCACATCAAGTGCGGCCAAATCTTGCATCAAAGTCATGTCATAAACGACTAGCGGCGAGGGATTGATTGCTAAATCAACATCCCCTTTCACCGTATTGACCGCGATGGTCTCAGCAGAGACGGCGTCATTGTTGGCAACATTTGAGGCGGCATCAGCGGTTTGGTTTTCAGCCTTGCTTTCTGCTGGCTCAGAGTCGTTCGACTCAGGCGAGCTACAGCCTGTCACACTAATGGTGGCCACAAGCGCTGTCATGATTGCAGTCAAGAGCGGGCGTTTAAAGAGAGGGGCAGTAGAGCGATTAGAAAATAAAGTCGTAGACATAAATAACTCGGTACATTAGATGATTAGGAGAGATGTGAATAAAACAGTGACCATGTAAAATAAAAAGCGTTTGCTTGGTGCAGCTGTCCACACCATGGAGAGCTTGTTGTTACAGTATTAAAAACTCTCCACTTTAAAAACTATCCACTTTTATGACTTGGTTTTTTTGTACTTATGTTTTTGGCGCTTGTGTTTTTATCACCGTAAGAATTTTTAACATTATAAGATGAGTATCCAAGAGGCGTTTATGATAAATTAATTGAGACTCATTATCAATACAAATGATAATGATTTTTATTAACGCTGTTGTTGCATCGAAAGTGAGTCAATACAAAAAAGCTGCGCGCACTTGTATTAGCAGTCATTGGCTTTATGACACTGGCTAAACAAAATTTTTATAATTTATTATTGATAATAATTATCGTTTGCATTATTATCTACGCCATTCTATTTCAGTTAATTAATATTAGGGTGTTATGAGTTCAACGGATTTAGGGGCGCCACCACTTAGACTGATACTTACGGCTATTATTATAGTTGTGGGGTTGCACTTATTGACGGCAATAGCACTAGTGGCGATCAAAACACCTGAACTAAAAATCGAGTCAGAAAAGAGCCCGTCGCCTATCGAGATAGAGCTGGTCACGTTGCCTACTAAAGAGGCCACCTCTGAGGTGGAGGTGAAAGAGGTAACTCCTATAGAGGAGCCCGCCCCTCAGGTTATAGAGCCAAAACCAAAGACCGTACCAGAAGTAAAACCCCAACCAAAAAAACCAGTCGTGCCAGTAGTAAAAGAAGAGAAAGTTAAGCCTAAAACACCACCGGTAGTGCCAGTAAAAAAACCAAAGGCTGAAGAGCGGCCAAAAGAAACCTTGGTAGAACCCAAAGCTGATGCGAATGAACAACGTAAAATCATAGCAGCACAGGCTAAAGCGGCGCAAGAAGCGCAAGCTAGGGCCGCACAAGAAGCGCAAGCGAGAGCTGCTCAAGAAGCACAAGCCAGAGCCGCTCAAGAAGCGGCAGCCAAAGCGGCTCGTGACGCTCAAGCCGCCGCTGATGCCAAAGCAGCAAGAGAAGCCGCCGAGTCGGCTGCTCGAGCCAAAGCAGCAAAAGAGGCCCAAGCGGCTGCTCAAGCAAAAACCCAAGCGGCTGCCGCTGCCAGTAATACGCCTGTGAATTTTACAGCGAGCGCCGCAAATTGGGCCTCTGCGCCAAACTTTAGCTTTCCGGATCGCGCTGCCCGTAGAGCTCGATCAGGCGATGTGTTAGAGGTGGTGCTGGTATTAAGAGTGAATAAGCAGGGCGGTATTGATAGCGTACGTGTGGCTCAATCCTCAGGCAATACTCTGTTAGACAAAGAAGCCCAGCGTCAGGTCCGTTCTGGTACATTTAGACCTTTTACAAAAAATGGTGCACCCGTTGTGGGCAATGTCACCTTACCTATCGCTTATAAGGTGCCGTAATACATAGCTGCATTACTTTAAGTAATGCCACTTTAAATAACGTCACCGCGATAGACAATCAAGTAACAGCAATGAAATAACAACTCAAGGAGTCTGACATGGACTTTACAGCGTATTGGCAATACAGCGACATGGTGACCAAAAGCCTGTTCTTTGTACTTTTGGCCCTATCCGTCATTTCATGGGTAACTGGCATCATTCGTGTGTTGCAAAGCCGCAAATTGGCTGCCAATGTTGCAGACGATTTGAGTCAGCAGATTCAGCCAAAACAAGCCGAGCTCACAGAGTCGGACGCTGCTACGCGGCGTTTGGTCACTGAGCAGACCTTGCTCAAGCACATTGGTCGCTACCGTTTTGCCAGTGAGCGCGGGCTGCCTATCCTTGGTACAACAGCAGCGATTGCGCCATTTATTGGTTTGTTTGGCACGGTGTGGGGTATTTTTCACGCACTGCACAATATTGGTATGAGTGGACAGGCAGGATTGGGACAGGTGGCAGCACCAGTAGGTGAGGCACTTATTATGACTGGGCTTGGTATCGCGGTTGCTATTCCAGCTGTGGTGTTTTACAACCTTGCGGTACGCATCAATCGCCGTGTGATGTACCACGCCAACGACAGAGCGCACGATCTATTAGCAAACTCTGCAAAATTGGCCGCTAGCCCCCAGTCTCGAGCAAACAGTACGCCCGTCGCTACTCAAACTCAGTCAGCCAAAGGTCAGCATATAATGGCAGAGGCAGAGAGTGTGCAGCAAGCCGGACACTATAGTCGCTCAGCTTCATCATAATCATGGCAAGAAGCGATTGATCAGGTTGTCAGTCAAGAGAGAAAACAGCTAGCAGTATTGTGAATAACGAATTGTATTGAGAGTAACTATGGCATTTCAATTGGGTGATGATGACGTACAAAGTATGAATGAGATGAACCTCATTCCGCTTATCGATATCATGCTGGTATTGATGATTATATTTCTACTGACTGCGACCGTACTAAATCCGACGGTGCCATTAGACTTGCCGAAGACCAGTGCGGCGGTGAATGAGACCCCACCAGAAGCCATTCAAATTAGTATTGATAAGGACGCAGGAATATTTTGGGACAGCGATCCGATTAGTATGGAGGAGCTAGAAGCACGGCTACAAGAGCAAAGTGTGGCTGGTAAAGACCCCTCTGTACAACTGCGAGCTGACAAAGAGAGTAAATACGATACCGTCGCTCAGGTGTTGGCAGCCACCAGCCAAGCTGGACTTACCAAAGTAGCCTTTGTCAACGAGTAGCTGTCATAAAGCCGTGTAGGCAACTACATAGCAATGGTTTTATGGCAAAAGTTTCATGACAAAGATTTTATGGCAAAAGTTTCATGACAAAGATTTTATGGCAATGGTCTAATAACGCCAGTCAGGCCATCTATATCAGTAAGCTGGCTAACAAAATCAGTAAGCTGATTAAGAGAAAAATCAATAAAACAATAAGAAGAACCATTAAAATAATAAATTTCTCCTTCAACCTCGTTTGGGTAACCTTGCGAGGTTTCCTTTGTTTTTTAAGGTGTTTCTGGTTTTTAGAGAAAGCCGGTAGTCCCAGTGCATCCATATCTAGAGTCTAGCATTTACCAGCCGAAGCCAAATGGATGGTAGCCGTAACCAAAACGCCCAGGCCCATAGCCAAATGGGTAGGGAGAACGTAAATAATCGAGATCGCGCTGGCGGATATAATAGTAGCGTCCTTGAGCGTAAGCCTCTTCTAGCTTTTCGATCCCGTCGAGTGGGCAAACAGGCTGCCAATCATATCCTTCACGTCCGAGCTTATAAGCATTGAGTTCGGTACAGTATTTCTTGAGGCCCTGCAGGCGACCTTGCTCCCATTGTGTGCGGTTGGGCATGACGCCGCCGACACGCGCACAGCGATCGGCATAGTGTCCAAAGTAAGCTCCTGAGCGCCCCTGTAGGCCGTCCGCATAGCCGACTTCTTGCCAGTTGCTGTCCTGACACTGCTCAGGGGTTAGGCTTTGGGTCGTGGCACAGCCTGATAAGGTCAGCAATGCGGCGCTTATTAAGGGTATGGTCATACCAGATAGGCTGACGGATTTACTGGCCAATTTACTAGAAAAAGCAGCGATTGATGAGTTCAGCTCAATAAGATAATTCATAATAAACCTGCGCGCGTTTAAAATTATGGTTTATCATAGCACTTTTTTATACTGACAATTTTTTATATCTTGTTATTATGTTGGTATTTAGTGGTGCTAAGTGTTTGATATATCGTTATAAATAGCAGCGGTGGTGTAAGCTGAGTGAGGGATTTTTTGAGGATTAGACAGGCACTGTGCTTGATTTTTAATGGTTCATGCTCATTATAAGTCCCTATATACCAGCGACTTCTCTTATAGACAGATAGTTAAATAATGGCAGTTGTGTGGTTAGCGTTACTTTAATTTAGTCAAAAGGTCAGACTATCATGGGAATATTGATTGGCGTTGTCATTGTACTATTCGTATTAGGGAGTATGATGGCGCTCAAACCTAACGGTATCGATCAGCGTTTGGATAAGCTGCGTATGACCGCGCGTCGACTACAGCTAAATCCAAAGCTCGTTGCGTGCCCTGACTGGATAAAGGGCCGGGACAATGAGTATGGTCGCGGCATGATGGGGCAATATTGTTTGGTTCTAGAAAATACGCAGTTGCCGCACACACGTTATCAAGTAATCGATGGACAATGGCGACCAGACAGCAGTTTTGTTGATACCACTAAAGAGGATGTCAGGCTCAATATTCCAAGTGCCATTCGTTCGACTCAAGGCCATACCAATACGGTACTCAAGAAGACCAATTTTAGTCTGGACAAAACACCGCTGGACTTACCAGTCAGTGTTGAGCCGTTCGTCAAGGGCTTATTGACTAAGGCAAATAGCATCATTATTTATTGGGAAGATATTGCCTACGTGCGGCCCTCAACCAACCCCGCTTATCAGCAAAAATTGATTGAAGCAGACTTGTTGGTGCTGAAGCAAAACCTTGAAAATTGGGCGCTACAGATGCAGAAAAAGACTGCGGAGTAATAAAGTGTTTTTAATCTCCAATAATAAGCAATATGCAAGCACTTTTGGCAAACGCCCAGTCATTTACAGTTGACAGTTTAACGCTTAGCAGTGTAACGTCTTTATAACTCACTCTTTAACTTATGGTTATTGTTTGTTTTTTAACCGTTTTTATGAGTCACTATTATTACAATAATTCGCTGAGCTGTTATAACTAACGATTATAAATTGCCATGCTGCTGAATTTATCCTTACTTTTAATCTACTTATATTATGGTGTCGTCACATATGGCAAAAACCACAACCAAAAAAAGTCCAGCCACGGCTGCTGACAGCCCAAAGGGTAGGTCTTTGGTGATTGTAGAATCACCGGCCAAGGCAAAAACGATCAACAAATACCTTGGTGATGACTTTATCGTACGTTCCAGTATCGGCCATGTCCGTGATTTACCGGTCAGTGCCAGTAAAAGCGCTAAAAAAACAGCCACTACTAAAAAAGATGACAGTCTGAGCAAAGAAGAAAAAGCACAGCAAGCATTGGTGCGGCGCATGGGGATAGACCCAGAGCATGATTGGGCGGCCGTCTATGAAGTACTGCCAAACAAAACCAAAGTCATCAAAGAGCTCAAAGCCTTAGCCAAAGACGCTGACAAGATATATCTCGCAACGGATATGGACAGAGAAGGGGAAGCGATTGCTTGGCATCTAAAAGAAGTCATTGGTGGTCCTGATAGCAAGTATCAACGTGTGGTCTTCAATGAGATTACCAAATCGGCGATTCAAAGTGCCTTTAAGCAGCCATCAAAGCTCGATATCGACCGTGTTAACGCACAGCAAGCGCGGCGTTTTTTAGATCGAGTGGTTGGCTTTATGGTCTCGCCACTCTTATGGCAAAAGATTGCTCGTGGTCTGTCGGCAGGGCGTGTACAGTCGGTTGCCATGCGTTTGGTGGTTGAGCGTGAGCATGAGATTCGCGCCTTTATTCCAGAAGAGTATTGGCAGATTCATGCCGATACCCATATTGCTGATAGCAAAGCCAAAAACACCAAAGACGCTGAGCAAATCGGTATTCGTTTGGAGGCGACCAAGCAAGGTGGTAAAACGCTTAAGCTCGTTAATAAAGAGCAGACCGATAAAGTATTGGAAGTGCTTAAAGCAAGCGACTTTATCGTCAAAGAACGCGAAGAGAAACCAACGCAGTCACGTCCAAGCGCGCCGTTTATCACCTCGACTTTGCAGCAAGCCGCCAGTACACGATTGGGTTTTTCTGTTAAAAAGACTATGATTTTGGCTCAGCGTCTATACGAAGCGGGTCACATTACCTACATGCGTACTGACTCGACTTTTCTGTCTGGAGATGCGCTAGCGGCCGTGCGTGGTCATATCGAAGACAGCTATGGCGCTAAGTATGTGCCAGAAAAGCCTAACTTTTATGGCAATAAACAAGGGGCCCAAGAGGCGCATGAAGCCATTCGCCCCTCTAATGTCAATATGAAGTCAACCCAGCTTAAAGGGGTTGAGCGTGACGCCATACGTTTGTATGAGCTGATATGGCGTCAGTTTGTCGCCTGTCAGATGCTACCTGCAAAATACCTATCAGTGAATTTATTTGTGGGTGCAGACGATGTTGAGCTAAAAGCGCGCGGTCGTACCATGGTATTTGATGGCTACACAAGAGTCATGCCACCAGCCAAGACCGACGATACCTTATTACCTGATGTCAAAAAAGGCGATAAATTAACGTTAGATAAGCTCGATCCGAGCCAGCACTTTACCAAGCCGCCACCGCGTTACACTGAAGCAAGCTTGGTAAAAGAGCTTGAGAAAAAAGGCATTGGCCGTCCATCGACCTATGCTTCTATCATCTCGACCATTCAAGATCGCGGTTATGTGAAGCTTGAAAATAAGCGCCTGTTTGCCGAAAAAATGGGTGATATCGTCACCGATAGACTGACGGCCAGCTTCCCAGACTTGATGGATTATACCTTTACGGCCGCATTAGAGGATAAGCTCGATCACGTGGCAGAAGGTGATAAAGACTGGAAAGATGTGCTTGATAGCTTCTATGGCGAGTTCAAAACCACGCTTGAGCATGCCAAAGAAAAAGACGGCATGCGTCCGAATGATCCAACCGATGTGCCAGATGTCCATTGCGATATTTGCGACCGTCCGATGCAGCTGCGTACGGGCTCAACGGGAGTATTTTTAGGGTGTACGGGCTATAACCTTCCGCCAAAAGAGCGCTGCAAAGGCACCAAGAATTTAATGCCAGTCGAGGCTTTTGCCAATCTTGATGAAGGCGACGCGGCCGATGAGACAGCCGAAGTCAAAGACTTAATGGAGAAAAAGCGCTGTCCGAAATGTGGAACGGCGATGAATGGTTATATCGTCGATGGCGGTCTCAAGTTGCACGTCTGTGGTAACAACCCTGATTGCGACGGTTATATCTTAGAAGAAGGCAAGTTCGAAGTGCCGGGATCAGACGCACCGACCATCGACTGTAACAAATGTGATGGGCAGATGGAGCTAAAGACGGGACGTTTTGGTCCTTATTTTGCTTGTCAGAAGTGTGATAACACTCGTAAAGTCCTCAAAACAGGCGAAGCAGCACCGCCGCGTATGGATCCCATTCATATGCCGGAGCTAAAGTCGACCAAGCATGATGATTACTTCATTTTGCGGGAAGGGGCGGCTGGTATGTTTTTAGCGGCATCTAAGTTTCCAAAAGTCAGAGAAACACGTGCGCCAAAGCTTGCTGAGCTGAGAGAAATTAAAGATAAGATGGAAGATAAGTTCCAGTATCTGTTTGAAGGCCCAGATGAAGATCCGGAGGGAAATCCAACGATACTGCGCTGGTCGCGTAAGAAAAAAGAGCAGTATATTGGCTCTGAGAAAAACGGCAAGGCCACCCGTTGGGGTGTGTATTGGCGTAAAGGTGAATGGGTAGAGGAGTAATTCTCCTTTGTCTTTCGGCTTCATATCGAATGTATAGCCTGCCATATTGTTATTGTTTGAGCCACAAAAAAACCTCTTAGGATACTAAGAGGTTTTTTCTGATTAAAGTAGTAAGTAAATATACAAATTTTGCTTAATCTTAAATCACTGTGCTTAATATTAAGCCACTATATCTTAAACCATTATGAGAATTAGGTTTTTTCGATGATACCACAAGCGACGCGTTCACCAGCGTTACCAGATGGCTGGCTCTGATAGTCATCAGCGTTAGCGTGGACGATAAATGCCAAGCGATTGACGCTGTATTTGCCTACTTCAGCAGCAGAGATTTTTTTATTCACATAATTAATCGTAGCAACGCCATCTTCATTGGCAGTTAAGTTTGGCAAGTCGCCAGCATGTCCATTCATATCATCTGGATGGGCGTGTGGGTTGTTATCTGGGTTAAAGTGGCCACCTGCCGCTTTGCCCATATTGGCACAGCTACCCGTTTCATGAATGTGTAGGGCAACTGTTTTGCCCGGTTGTAAGTTCATAAGTTTGCCGTACACTTGGACACCGCCATCAACTGGGCGTAAAAATACTTGTCCAACTTCATTTTTATTACCATCAACTGCTTTGATCGTTGACTTTAACACAGGCTGGCTCAAAGGATTGCCAGTTTGCATTTGATCTGCCACTGTTTGGCAACCAGTCATCGCTAAGGCTGAACCACATAGTAACGCACTTGCAAGCATTGTCTTATTCATTGTTATCTCCATTTATCGTTAATCATTATGACGAATATATTTAGCTATAATTTTATTTAAAATGTTCGAACATTCCTTATTGTCACGGATTAGTATAGCCAAGCGCTCGCTATAGTTATTCATCAAATGCGCAACAGTCGGTTAATAAATGTAAGTAACGTATGGGTTTGAAAATTGTTTTAGAAAAGAGGTATCAGCATCACCTACTCATATTACGACCACCATTTTTATTTAGTATCGTAAACTCTCTTTGGTAGTTCTTGGTTTTGCCAGACTAAGGTTTCACCTGATTCCATCGTTTGCAATAAATTATAGCTAGGCATGTCTGTTTGGTTTTTTGATGATGTTGACATTTCCTCTGAGGATTGCAGACTTAAGCTAAGCTGGCTACTGCTATCACGCATTAGATTAAAAAGAGCAGTTTCAATGCGATTGCCCGTCTCACCGCAGCCCATCATCGTGCTGATAATCATGCCAATTTTTAGCGTATTATCGTCCAGTAGAAAATAAGGGGCACCAGAGCCGTTACAGCCAGAATTAAATGATACGTATGTTTGGTCAGAATCGTCTCTAAAGGTAACAGAAATAGGCCAGTCAGAATGATAGAAATTACCTATAGGTTTTCTAGAAACAAGCTGCCCTTTGTCATCGTAATGATTATCGACAGCACTGACCAAATGCCAGTCATAGCGCTTTAATAGTTCAGCATTTATCGGTAAACTCGTAGGTGCAGGTAGCGTTTTTGCCATCCCTGTAAAGACAAGTTGATTGCCGTTTTCCATGATAAGTGCAAGGCGCTTTGGCGCAGCAAACGTATTACCTTGTGAGGTTGATGGTACTGTAGGTAGCAACTTAATCCCAAAAAGATACGTGCCGTAGTCCTGAAACAGCGTGCGGATATTGTGGTCATCAGGCCTACTTGTCGTGCAGGTCGCTGGTAACTGTACAATATAGCTGGCATAACTGTATGGAGGCGCGCCAGTAAATAGATCGATTTTATCGTGATTGCAACCTTGATAAAAATGCAGGCTACCTGGGTCAATAGCCAAACGGATAGGATCTGTACCGTGGATAGTGATGGGCTGACCGTCATATCGCGTTACCTCTGACAGTTGCCAGTTGTAGCCACTGCTCCATTGCATCACTTTATTCTCTGGAATCTCGACTGTATCGGTTTGTGCAATACTGTCTGACATAGATAATGATGTGTTACTCATCGATTGGCAACCTGATAGTGCAAGCAATGTACTACAAAACATTACGCTGGCAAGTATTACTTTTTTCATTATAGAATCCTTTTTATTTTTCTTAATGATCTATCCATTATTTAGAGGTATTTTTCCAAATGAGTGTCTCGCCAGAATCTAGCTGTTGAGTCAGTAAGTAGCTTGGCTCTGATTGCTCAGTAGCACTAGTTGGTGCATTATCTGCGTGCGTTAAGATCAGTTGACTCGTGCTATGGGTCATCATACGTCGAAGCCGTGATTCGATATCATCAAGAGCATCGCCACAGCTCATCATGGTGGAAGGAGAGCTGCCAGTAAGTAAACTTTGATTGACAGAGAGGGCATAAGGCCCACCAACGCCGTTGCAGCCCACAGACACACCAAAGTTTTGACCATATATACCTGACTTAAAGCCATTTTGTTTGTCACTTTCATCGCCACTATAGTTATTCAAACCATAGGAAAGTATAATAGGCTTTTCTGTTTGCGTAAATTCGCTCATGACTGCGCCTGCTTTGTTCGTCACTTGTACCAGCTGCCAGCGATAGCTCTCTAATAATTCATTGGTGAGTGGTATGCCAGCTCCCAAGTGTTTAGGTTTTGGTGTGCCCGTAAAGACAAGGGTTTTGCCCTTATCCGTCTTCAAAGCCAGCTGTTTTTCTACGGTTTTGGTAGCACGTACTGACTGAGGCCGCGCGGGGTCAAATGTAAAATCTGTTCCTGCATAGGGCTTAAAAGTCGTGTTTAACAGATGTGCTGTATCGCTAGGGATGATTTTATTACCGCGCCAGTCTTGGGTGGTTGCTTGATATATCGCAGTGCAGTCAGCAGCCGTGACTGGTGATTTGGCCATATCTTGTATTGATGCCTGTGTATAAGGGTAAGGTAGAGGCAGCCACATATCAAAGGACACAAGGTATCGGTAACAGCCATCATCAAAGGTTAATAGGTCTGGGCGAACGTCCATCGTTAGGGGTGGCTGAAGGTTGGCGCGTATGAGCTTGTCTTTATCGTTACTGACGTGGGTCAATTGCCAGTTATAGCTTGTGATGTTCTGAAACAGCCTAGGCTTTAGGGTAGCGGCTGACCAGTTTTTATTGTCAATGACGGTACCGGTTTGTGCTGAATTATTAACACTATTGGACTGACAACCCAATAAAGCGATTGGTAGTAATGTGCTTATTACAACTAGAGACGCCCTTAAACGGTTTAACATTATATATTCCTACTTAATGGACATTTGTTTGAAATATATCATAATATTTTAAGGACATTGTTTTTTATTATTGCCAAAAAAAATCCGCCCACCATAACAGTGAGCGGATTTTTACTTTTAAGACTTAACTAATGACTCATCAATTAGTTGTGTAGCGCTTTGCCAGAGGTTTTATCAACGGTTACTTTGGCTGGCTTAAGTGGAATTGGCATACTGACCAAAGCCACTTTTAATATCTCATCAATCGTCGCCACTGGTTGAATGGTCAAACCTGCTTTGACATTGTCAGGGATATCAGCCAAGTCACGCTCATTAGATGCTGGAATCAAGACGTGTTTGATACCACCGCGATGGGCCGCGAGTAACTTCTCTTTGAGACCGCCGATGCGCAGGATTTTACCGCGTAAGGTGATCTCACCTGTCATGGCAATGTCTGGACGAATGGCGATACCCGTCAAGGCAGAGACCAGTGCGGTTGTCAGAGCGCCACCGGCAGATGGACCATCTTTTGGTGTTGCACCTTCTGGCATGTGCACGTGGACGTCAGTTGTTTTGACCGTTTCATAGTCAATGCCTAGGCTGTCACCGCGGGCACGCACCACACTCATGGCAGCGCGAATAGACTCTTTCATCACATCACCGAGTGAGCCCGTAAAGCTAAGCTCACCTTTGCCTTTCATCGCAACTGCTTCGATGGTTAAGAGCTCACCACCGACTTGTGTCCATGCAAGCCCCGTAATACGACCAATCTCAGGCTCTTCTTCCGCCAGACCGTAGTCATACTGATGCACCCCTAGATAGTCATCGATGTTTTTGTCATCGACCACGACCAGTTCGCGTTCTGCTTTTTTCGGAGCGCGAGCGCCATGCGTCTCAACCGAACCGCGAACCACTTTGCGGCAGATTTTATTCACTTCACGCTCAAGGTTACGCACACCAGCTTCACGCGTGTAGCTGCGTACGATGCTATGCAATGCCGCTTCAACAATCTCAATTTCGCCTTCTTTGAGACCATTTTGCTTAATGGCTTTGGGCACCAGATACTTCTGCGCGATATTGACTTTCTCTTCTTCGGTATAGCCCGGCAGACGAATGACTTCCATGCGGTCAAGAAGGGCGGGCGGGATGTCCATACTATTGGCCGTACAGATGAACATCACTTGTGATAAGTCTAGGTCCATATCTAAATAATGGTCATTAAACGTATCGTTCTGTGATGGATCTAATACTTCAAGCAAGGCTGACGCTGGGTCACCGCGGAAGTCTTGCGCCATTTTATCGATTTCATCCAACAAGAACAGCGGGTTTTTGACTTCAGCTTTTGCCAGTGATTGCACGATTTTACCTGGCATGGCACCGATATAAGTACGGCGATGACCACGAATCTCTGCTTCATCACGTACGCCGCCCAATGCCATACGGACAAACTTACGGCCAGTTGCGCGAGCGATCGACTCACCCAGTGAGGTTTTACCCACCCCTGGCGGCCCGACGAGACAAAGAATCGGACCACGCAGTTTTTTCACGCGTGACTGAACGGCGAGATACTCTAAGATGCGATCTTTCACATCTTGCAAGCCGTAATGGTCTTCATCTAAGACGGTTTTGGCTTTGTCTAGATTGATAGAGACTTTGGTCGTCGCATTCCACGGCGTATCCAAAATCCATTCGATATAGTTGCGTACCACTGACGATTCACTCGACGCAGGCGGCATCATTTTGAGTTTTTTAAACTCTTGCTCGGCTTTTTTGCGCACATCATCTGGCAAGTCCGCCTCTTCTAAACGCTGCTCAAGCTCAGCCACATCGTCTTCACCATCGAACGCGCCGTCATTCATATCTGACAGCTCATTTTTAATGGCTTTCATCTTCTCATTTAAGAAGTATTCGCGCTGATTGTCTTCCATTTGCTGACGCACGGCATCTTGGATATCTTGTTCGATGTTTTGTTCAGCACTTTGCTTGACCAAGTACTCAGTCAAGGTGTTGATATGCGTTTTGATATCGTCTTGTTCTAAGAAAGACTGCTTTACGTCAAGGTCCATCGAGACACGGGTTGAGATGAAATAGACCAGCTCAAGTAAGTCGTCAATACGCTTCGCCACACGCGTCAACTCACGCGCATTACGCAGACGCGCATCTGCATAGCTTTCAAACAACGTGGTCAAAGCTTGGATGGTGTTTTTTTGTTGGCTCTCATCCATGCTGACATCAAGGTCGGCCCGCTCAAAGCTCGCCATTAACAAATCGTCGTGATTTTCAATACTATCGACGCGTGCACGGTACTGACCTTCGATCAATACTTTGATGCAGCTCTCATCGCTATCATGCGGCATGGTGCTGACGATACGGCACACCGTACCATATTGATATAAGTTGTCTTGATCGATGTCTTCGGTCAGTGAGTCTTTTTGCGCCACAACCAGTACCTTGTTGCCGTACTCGGCTTGGGCCAATTCGACGGCTTTCACCGATGGCGCACGTCCCACAAATAGGGCAATTTGCATGTGTGGATAAACGACAACGTCTCGCAGTGCCAATAATGGTAAATAGTCTTCAGTACCATCGTTTTTAACCGTACTGTCATGACTATCATTGTCTGTAACAGTATTCGAGGTTGCATCTAACTCGTTATCAGACGAGCTTTCTAGCGTGCTGTCTTCTGCGGCAGTAGATGAAACGTCGATATCGATGTCGATATTGTCTTGGGCAATTTTATGTTCACTCATATATTCTTCCTCGTTCACCAGACTTGTAAAGTCAAGTTCGTGGTTCATGTTTAGATAAATGGTGCTCACAGATAAAATTGCAAGGCTTATTGGTCAAGTCACCTGCTTATATTCGTTAAATTGTTGTACGTGTCTAAATATTAAAATGAAGAACGTAATAAGTTGAATGCGTTACCGCACCTCCACCTTAAAATCGTTACTCTGCGACTGGTATAAATCTTCCTTGCTTGCTACTGTCACAGAGGCTACGAAAAATTCACCCCAGTCGCCTATAGCGATGAACGTATCGATTTTATTTGTAACTGACTATAGCATGCAGCTAATGCCTATTGGGTTCTATACATAGGTTTTATAGGCAAAATAAGGTAAACTGACGCGCGCCAATATTAGCGTCTCACTTTTATTTTATAACGACCATAGAAGTCGTTTGTGACGCTAAGGCCGTATTCACAGGTTTTAAGTTATTCATAGGTCGCAATCAGACCAAACAGAGCGATCAGACCGAACAAAGGACAACACATGGCAATCAATGCAGTACTGCTGGCAGTCATCATCATGCTGGGGCTGTCACTTTCGCGAGTGCACGTGGTGCTCAGTTTACTAATTGGGGCGCTGGCGGGCGGCCTGCTGGCGGGTCTTGGCATCACAGATACTTTAGAGGCCTTTCAAGAAGGTATTCGTAATGGTGCGCAAATCGCGCTCTCATATGCGTTACTTGGCGCCTTTGCGGTTGCGATTGCGCATTCGGGCTTGCCGCAGTCTTTGGCAGGGGCGGTCATCAAGCGCATTGACGCCGCTGGCACGAGTGGCATGATTAAGTACATGCTGTTTGCCGGCTTAATCACCATGAGCTGCTTTAGTCAAAATTTAATTCCTATTCACATTGCGTTTATCCCGCTGCTTGTGCCGCCATTGTTGTTGGCGTTTAATCGAATGCACATTGATAGACGTCTGATTGCTTGTCTGATTACTTTCGGGCTGGTCACCACCTATATGTTTATTCCGTATGGCTTCGGTGATATTTATCTCAACCAAATCATGCTCAAAAACGTGGGTGAAGCGGGTATTGATGTTGCCAATCTCTCTGTGGTGACAGCCATGGCTATTCCTGCATTGGGTATGCTGATTGGTTTGCTAATAGCGGTATTTATTAGTTATCGTAAGCCGCGAGAGTATAAGCAAGTGGCGATAGACAAAGAAGCACGCGACGCAGTGGTAGAGGGGGATGCGCTTAGTAAAACGGCCGCTGGTGCCCAGTCGCAAAGCAAGCTTAAAACGCTGGTGGCACTAGCTGCCATTGTCACCGCTTTTGTTGTCCAGCTTTACACGGACTCGCTACTACTGGGCTCGATGTTTGGTTTTGGTGTTTTTATGGCAACAGGAGTGGTCAAGTGGCGTGATGCGGATGGTGTCTTTAATGACGGTATCAAGCTGATGGCGATGATTGGTTTTATTATGATTACCGCGCAGGGCTTTGCAGAAGTCATGAAAGCGACCGAGCAGATTCAGCCATTGGTTGATGGTGCCGCGTCGCTGTTCGCTGGTAACAAAGCCATGGCGGCATTTATTATGCTACTCATTGGTTTGATTGTGACCATGGGTATTGGTTCGTCGTTTTCGACCATTCCTATTTTGGCCGCGATTTATGTACCGCTGTGTATCTCTCTAGGGTTTTCACCACTCGCGACGGTTGCAATTATTGGTACGGCTGGCGCGCTCGGTGACGCGGGATCGCCTGCGTCAGACTCAACCCTTGGGCCAACCTCTGGTCTAAACATCGACGGTCAGCATGACCATATCAAAGACAGTGTGGTACCGACATTTTTGCACTACAACATACCACTACTGGTGTTTGGCTGGATTGCGGCGATGGTGCTTTAGCAAATGACTTGAATGGTTGGGTTTGATATAAAAGGCGGGTATAGCAACTATTATAAATAGTAACTATACTCGCCTTTTTCACTTTTACTCATTGCTTAATCGATGTATTTCTTAGTATTCATCATCAAAATCATTGATCTCATCATTTAAACTACTCAAAAAATCATCACTTTGCGCGAGCAACTCATTTAAGCGTTCTTCATTGACGAGCCTTGTCATCTCCTCAGAGCTAAATGGCTGCTCTTGACTGTAGTAACGTTGCTCTCTAGCATCTTCATTGCCTAACGTTTGCAAATATTCATCCACCCTGTCTGCACTGGAATCAGCAGCGTTAGCGTCTTTTTCAGACTTTTTATTATCTTTCATCAAAACCACCTTATCCCATTTGGCGTAATCAAACCGTCTAACGGCACATCCCAAGGTTGCCGTTGCAAGGTGTCAACCACTTGAAAATCATAACACCAGCCAATTTTAAGGGGTTTTTTAGCCCCTGACTGATAGATTTTACCAAGCGTGGTGTCATAAAATCCGCCACCCATGCCCATACGATTACCGTGTTTATCGACCGCGACTAACGGACAGATAATCACGTCTAGTTCTGACGCCCATAGCAGAGCGCGACTGTGATTTTGCTTCATGCCGAGCTGATGAATGCGAGTGGGGACATTGATTAGTTTTGAATGATAAATTGGTACAAAACGCAATCGCTTATCGTCATTGCCATTGCTAGTACGACCAAGTGAACCGACCACAGGCAAATAAGGTAAATAGCCTAAGCGCTTGCACCAATCCAGTAGTGGCTGAGTGGGCAGCTCGCCAAAACCATCATAATATAGACCAATACGCGCATTGATTGGCAACCGCTGCTGTAATTTGGTTAAATGCAAGCTTGCGGACTGAGCATATTGTCTACGCTCACCATCACTTAACTGACGACGCTGACGCGTAAACAAACGTCTGGGTGGGTTACTGGCTTTAGACGCCTTCAATTCAGGTAACTTAGGATTGTTTGGTTCAGGAGGCATAGAGACACTATCCGATCATGTATTAAGTTGATGAGGGCTGGTGCTTTTAGACGCTAGCAAAGCTTATTTGTGAATATTCAACACGGCCTAGTCATGCTATCATAACGCCACTTTACATCGTATTCTTCTTTATGTGCAGCAGATGTTGCACTTTTTACGGCTCAGCCATACATCAAATCATCAAAGAGGGTAGTTATGTCGACACAGAATCAGGCAACTCGTACGGAAAAAGATACCATGGGCAACGTGGAAGTCCCAGCTGATGCTTATTGGGGCGCGCAAACTCAGCGTAGCCGCGAAAACTTCAAAATCGGTGGCGAGACATTGCCGCGTCCGATGATCGAAGCGATGGCAATGGTTAAAAAGGCTGCTGCGATTACCAACGCCAGTCTTGAGCGTATCGAAGGGGACAAGCGTGACTTAATCGTACAGGCTGCTGACGAAATCATCAACGGTGGTCTAACGGATCAGTTTCCCCTCGTCGTATGGCAGACGGGTTCTGGTACACAGTCAAACATGAACATGAACGAAGTACTTGCCAACCGTGCCAACGAAATCGCTGGTTCTGAGCGTGGCAGCTATACGCCAATTCACCCGAATGACCATGTAAACCACGCGCAATCTACCAATGACAGCTTCCCAACGGCGATTCGTGTGGCTGCGGCTCGTCAGATCAACAGCTTGTTGATTCCTGCGGTTACCGCACTACGCGATACGTTGGACAAAAAAGCCAAAGAATTCGATAGCATCGTAAAAATCGGTCGTACCCATTTGCAAGACGCCACGCCTTTGACCCTAGGCCAAGAGTTCAGCGGCTATGTCAGCCAACTGGACCACTCATTGACTCGTATTGACAATGCACTACAAGGTCTATATGAGTTGCCACTAGGCGGTACAGCGGTTGGTACTGGTCTAAATGCCCATCCTGACTACGCAGTAAAAGCTGCTGAGCAATTAGCAACATTGACTGGCTTGCCATTTGTGACGTCACCAAATAAATTTGAAGCACTAGCGGCTCGTGATGCCGAAGTATTTGCGTCAGGCGCCCTAAAGACGTTGGCAGGTAGCTTAAATAAAATCGCGAACGACGTACGCTGGTTGGCATCTGGCCCTCGTTGCGGTCTGGGCGAGTTGACGATTCCTGAGAACGAGCCAGGCTCTTCTATCATGCCAGGCAAAGTAAACCCAACTCAGTCAGAAGCTATGACGATGGCTGTGGCGCAAGTCATGGGTAATGACACGACGATCAGCATGGCTGGCGCGTCAGGTAACTTTGAGCTAAACGTGTATAAGCCAGTGATCGCATTCAACTTGTTGCAATCAATTAAACTGCTTGGTGATGCGTGCAACAGCTTTAACGAAAACTGTGCGGTGGGTATCGAGCCCGTAAAAGATAAAATCGATGACTTCTTGCACAACTCATTGATGCTAGTCACCGCGTTGAACCGCCATGTTGGTTATGAAAACGCGGCAAAAATCGCTAAGACGGCTTATAAAGAAAACAAAACCTTGAAGCAAGTTGCGGTTGAGCTGGAGCTATTAACTGAAGCGCAGTTTGATGAGTGGGTAACGCCTGCGGATATGGTACATCCTAAGTAAGTTATTTAATACTTTCTTAGCATAAAAAAAGACCTTGTCACGTCATGTGGCAAGGTCTTTTTATTTACGCTTTTGAGGTCAATTCTATGTTTTTCTTGTACTTACTAATCTATGTGAGTCTACTACCCGTTTAATGTTTTTAAATACGTGATGTAAGTGCTAGTATCCTAGAAAGACTGATTATTATGCTTACGCTAACAAGGAATTAATATGACTAAAACTGATCGTATAAAAATACAATGTCCTCAATGTGGTCATAATGAGTTTGAGCATCCAGAGAACTTACAAGACAATGATTTTGTTAAGTGTGATAAATGTAACTTTGAAATCATGCTAGCTGATTTAAAAGAAGTAGGGTTTGCGCAAGCGAAAGATGTAGCCATACCTGAAGTGAAAGCAGAAGCCGAAAAACTAGTTAAAAATTTATTTAAGGGCTTCAAATGAGCAAATTTGAAGTTTTAAGTCTAATAATCTCTATTTTAGCAGCAATAATTTCAACTATTTCTTTAGTTCGTACAAGAGAGCTAGCTAAGGAACAATTAGAACTTGAAAAGGTAACAGCAGAGTTATCTCGACTTCAAATAGAAAGTATTACTGAGCAAAAAACAGAAAAAACGAAGCCTAAGTTTAATGTGAGCCTGACTAAGTTAGGGAAGACTTATAATTTCTATATTTCTAATACAGGACAAGGTAGTGCATATAATGTTAATTTTGAATTGATTGACTGCGAAGACAGTCCTCTATTTGATTCCGAGTTATCAGAAATGTTCCCTTACCAAGAAATGAAGCCAAGTTCAAGAATTAAGCTCTTAGCCTCCCTACATATGAATAGTCCTAGCAAATACCAGTCTATGGTAAGTTGGGAAAACGAAAGTGGCAAAAAGTATGAAGAGATATTTTGGACTTCTCTGTAATAAGTACGATCATGTACTTATTTTAAATTAATTTTCTTTGCATATAAGTTCGAATCAGAACATAATTTAGAATAAGGAATAGGCACATGTTTCAAGAGTATATATTTTATCAGCATCGCTAGATGCGATTGTATCTACATCTAAAGCTAAAAAAGACCTTGCCGCGTTATGTGGTAAGGTCTTTTTCATATCAACAGTTTAGGCTTAATTAGAACTTATAAAGCAAACCAAGCGTCGTCGTCGCCTCAGTACGTGAGTCTACCATTGGGCTGTCATATTGCTCATTCGACAAATAACTTAAGCTTTGATTGGCAAACCCTGCCCATTTATCATTGAAATCATAGTTGGCGCTGATATTGATATAAGGGTTCAAGCTTGAGTTAGATTTATAAGCGGCAACGCCAGTTTCTGCTGATTCTTCCTCACTGACGCCATAATAGTATTCGTTGTAGTCAGCATCATGATATTCAAAGCCAAAGCTTGGATAGACTGTTAGCTTGTCCTTGCTATATCTGGCAAGGTAGGTCAAGCGCCCAGTGTTACCACCACTATTATCTAACACATCCGCCCCAAACTGAGCACGGAAACCGCCGATAGCCGTACGGCGCTGATAGCTCAGGCCCGCCTCTACTGATGATTTACGTTTATCAAGATCTTGAAGGGCGCCATTGGCGTCGTCAGGCTCAAACTCAGAACCCGCAAGCTTGGCATAGGCGGACAGCTGATTGGCCCCATCATTGATCAGATATGCCCCAGCTTGGGCACCGCGGATATAGAACTTATTATTATCATAAAACGCCCCTGGCAGCACCCGCACCTCGGTACTGTCTTCTAGATCATAGGCTGATTTGACCGCCATGACGTTTACCCCAACGCTCAAGACGGCATCTTGGTCAGCAGGGAGGTTTTTAAAAGGGGCGGCACTGGACATGCTAGCCATACTGCATAACGCAGTAGCCGTGAATGCGCCCAATAAGTTGCGCGTAGATAGGTGAGGTAGCGCTGCAAGTTTAAACATAATTGAGTCTCGTGTGTGGGCATGGTTGAGTAGAGTAATCTGGTCGGCGTCATGGCGTAGCGCAAGTGACGTGAGTACGCTGTTTTTATCAGCTATTTAGCCATGATAAATAAGTACCGTGGTTTACTCAATGGTTTTTAATACTTGTACTATTTGATAATGAATATCTTGCCACCACCAAACAAAGCCAATACTGATCAATAACATCATTACCCATGGCAGCAGTGTCCAGATAAGCGAGGGTGTCGCAGGCGTTTTTTGTTCTGTCACACTGGTATGAGCCGTAGGGATATTGATATTTGAATCTATGCCAGTACGGTTATCAAACTCGGCATGGTGACTGGCCGAGTAAGTATCAAGGCTCGAGGGCTGATCGATATAGCGGGCTTGATAGTCAGTTTGATAATGGCTCTGGTCGTTATTTTGATAAGGGCGATGAGCGACAGGCGTATTTTGCACCGTGACTGCCATACGCTGACGGTAGGCAATCGCAAAAGCCAGTGCAATCACCAGCCCTGTGATCGCGCCGCCGATATGACCCGCATTATCGATACCGGGTACCGCGAACCCATACACAAGGTTGATACCCATGATAAACACCAAGCTTTTAAGATTGAGCACCATGCCATTGACCGATATCTTAAACAGCGCCGCTATCAATAATGCCGCCCCGATACCCATGATACCACCAGACGCTCCCGCTGATAGCCCCGGTTGTCCTGTACCCTCTAAGATGCTCTGCCAAGTGACATGATTGTTAAGCAGGTTGCCGCCGATTGCCGCCAATAAAAACAATGCCAAAAACTTGGCTGAGCCAAACATGGGCTCGGCCACTTGTCCAAAAAAGTACATGGCAAAGCCATTGAACAATAGATGCATGAGGCCGATATGCAAAAACGCACTGCTGACCAATCGCCACGGCTCATCACCCATCGTAAAAGGTAAGGCATTGGCGCCCCATTTTAGCAGCGCCTCAGTCGAGGGGTTGTTGGCGTCGACACCTGTCAGCACTTGCAGGACAAACAGCCCAATAAAGCTGATCAGTAGCAAAGTGGTGACGGGCGCTGTTTTTAATAATTGTTGAATGGTCATAAAAGCTAACGGTTACTAAAAGTTGGTCAGTAAAGTATACAGGGTATGGCCAGACCACGTCATCCATAAGCGTGCCGCCATTGTTTAAAGGGTGTCAGTGTTAAAAATGGCTAACTTTAAGATTCTCATAAGTCCCTTTTACTAAAATATCTTCTGTGACTTTATTGATGTCTGTATGACCACAAAATGCCATGGATACATCACACTCTTTATAAATCAGCTCCAGCGCACGGCGCACGCCATCCTCACCATACGCGCCCAGCCCATACAGAAAGGCGCGGCCGATCATCGTGCCTTTGGCACCCAAAGAGATGGCCTTTAACACATCTTGACCAGAACGAATGCCACTGTCGAGCCACACCTCGATATTGCTATTTTCAGCATGGACAGCCTGTACAATGTCGGTGAGGGCAGAGATAGAGGAGAGCGCACCATCTAATTGACGTCCACCATGGTTTGACACCACCAGCGCATCCGCTCCGCTCCGAGCAGCCATGATGGCATCTTCAGGCTCCATGATGCCTTTGATGATCAGCTTGCCGCCCCACATGTCTTTGATACGGGCGACATCGTCCCAGCTTAGCGCAGGATCAAACTGTTCTGCCGTCCAAGCGGATAAAGATGAGAGATCCTCCACGTCTTTTGCATGACCGACGATATTGCCAAACGTGCGTCTTTTCGTACCGAGCATGTTCAGGCACCACTGCGGCTTGGTCATGAGATTGAGAATATTGGTCAATGTCGGTTTGGGCGGCGCGGATAACCCATTTTTAATATCTTTGTGGCGTTGGCCGAGTACTTGCAAGTCGGCCGTTAAGATAAGTGCAGAGCAATTTGCCTCCTTGGCACGGCGTATCAGATTGGCCATAAAGGCTTGATCGCGCATCACGTACAGCTGAAACCAAAACGGCTTGCTGGTATGGGCGGCGATGTCCTCGATAGAGCAAATACTCATGGTTGATAAAGAGAAGGGTACACCGAAGTTTTCTGCTGCTTTTGCCGCATGAATCTCTCCATCCGCCCACATCATACCCGTAAATCCAGTTGGCGCGATGGCGACTGGCATTTTGACTGGCTCACCCAGCATGTGCGTGGCCAGACTGCGATTGTCCATATTGACCAATACGCGCTGACGCAGCTTAATACGGTCAAAATCGCTTTCATTATTACGGTAAGTGGTCTCAGTCCATGAGCCTGAATCGACATAATCATAAAACATACGCGGTACTTTACGTTCGGCCACTCGCCGTAGATCTTCAATGTCTGTCACTTTTTCTAAGTTCTTCATGATTTTCTCGCTGCAGAGAGGTGATTAATCGCTTAAGACTATGGAGTGAGCAGTTGCTGTAAATCCATGACCGAAAACGGATAGTCTAAGCGTTTGGTGGGTGTCAAAATGACAGGAATGGTGGTCGCAAATGTCATCATCAGTGACTCATCCAAGTCAGCGATATCGACATGTTCGTAAGCAATGGGCTGTACCGCTTGAAACTGAGTGATGAGTTGGTCAGCGAGTTCACATAAATGACAGCCAGAGGTGCCAAGTAGCCACCATTTATCAAGGTTTTGCGCCGTACCAAGGGGAGGGATCTCCTCAATTATTCGTGCCCTTAATATGTTTATATTGTCATCGTCTATATGGTTGTCGTGCATGTTTATTCCCTTGTCTTCACACGGTGCTCGTTTAGAGGTTTCATCAAAACTGTGAATATTGTTTGGCCTTTATGACATGATAAAGAAGTGGGGTAAATAATGACAGCGATTGTGAGATTAGGTAAGATGACCTGCTGTTTTTAATTAGTGCGTCATCGTTATTGGCTTCTCGTTTTTGACGAATAGCGTCTTACTTTATCTTATTATCTTTTCAATCACTTGGGTATCTCGCATGGCAAGTTTTAGCAAATTTATTAAACGACTATTATTAGCAATCATGTTGTTAGTGGTCGCATTCCATGTGTTGGTCGCAGGTCTGCTGTTAATTTGGAAAACGCAGCCTATTAATAACAGCATGTTTATGCTGACCCATCGTTTAACAGGTGGGGATGTCACGCAAACATGGACAGAGTACGATGCGATTGCAAAATCTGCCAAGCAAGCCGCGATAGTGAGTGAAGACTCGACGTTTAGCCAGCATAGTGGCTTTGATTTTAAAGGTATCGAGGCTGCCCGTAAGAAAAACGAAGAGACAGGTAAGATGTCAGCGGGTGGCTCAACGATTACGCAGCAGTTGGCAAAAAATTTGTTTTTGACCTCCCATCGCTCGTACGTTCGTAAAGCCGAAGAAGCAGTGATCACATTAATGATTGAGACGTTGTGGGATAAGACGCGTATCTTGACCGCTTATCTCAATGTGGCAGAGTTTGGCAATGGTATTTATGGTATCGAAGCGGCGGCGCAGCACTACTTTGATAAGTCAGCGGCCAACCTGAATCGCGATGAATCAGCCTTGCTTATCGCTATGCTGACTAACCCAAAGTACTATGAAGACAACCAAGGTGACAGAAGCCTGCGCAATAAACAGCGTATTATCAAAAAACGTATGAAAAATGCAGCGTTACCTCAATCAGCTTAAGGTACTATTTGTGTGAGATGGAAGTTGAGTAGTGGTAAGATGTTTTTCATCAATCGCTGTGCTAAATAAAGGTAGGACAAAACGGTTTTAACGATTAGTATAAAAAATGATGGCGTATCGATCAGGCAAAAGGAGTAGTGACGTGGTGGATGTGAATGACAAACAAGACAATGGTGGTGAGGTCAATAACGTCATTGATGTTGATAATATGGGTGTGAGTGTCAATGCCCAAACCAGCAGAGGCGATGAGAATCTGGCCGAGGTGGCATGGCAACGCTCAGAAGATGGCAGCTATTCACCCAGCAGTTATATCAATCGCGACTTGTCTTTATTACAGTTCCATCTACGTGTCTTAGCACAGGCCGCCAGTCCTCGGCATCCGCTACTTGAGCGTTTATTTTTCTTGATTATTTTTTCATCAAACATCGATGAGTTTTTTGAGATTCGTGTCGCCGGTATCATGCAAAAGCTCAATATTGGCGATGTATCGACCAGTGCGCATGGTATGCGTCCTAGTGAAGTACTTAACGAGATCTCGACAGTAACGCACGATGCGATCAATGAGCAATATCGTATTCTTAATGAAGATATCTTACCTGCCCTTGCCAAGGAAGACATTCGTTACCTAAAACGTGATGAGCTAAATGCTGAGCAATCTGCTTGGATGAAGCGCTATTTTACGGAGCAAGTATCCCCAGTATTGACGCCGATTAGCATTGATCCTGCCCATCCGTTTCCGCGTCTGGTCAATAAGAGCTTAAACTTTATTGCAACATTAGAAGGCAAAGATGCTTTTGGTCGTGATATCAATTTGGCGATTGTGCCAGCGCCGCGCAGTTTGCCGCGTGTGATTCGTCTGCCTGATGAGTTAACTGGTGGCAAAGAGCATCATGTCATGCTATCTGCCATCATTCATGAGCATATCGGTGAGCTATTTCCTGGGATGAATGTGACGGGTTGTCATCAGTTCAGACTCACACGCAATGCTGATTTAGACTTGGCCGATGATGTCGAGGATATTGCCAAAGCGCTGGAGGGCGAGCTGGAAAACCGCCGTTTTGGTGATAAAGTACGTCTTGAGGTCACCACCGACTGTCCAACACACATCAGTGAGTATTTGCTCAATGAGTTTGAGCTGCACGACAATCAGTTATACCGTGTCAATGGCCCCGTCAATTTAACGCGTCTGCTGTTTGATTTTAATATCCCAGCACTGCGTTATCAGCCTTTTACGCAGGTGATACCAAAAGAGTTCCGCCGTGAAATGGATAAACTGGACAAAGCGACCAGTATGTTTGCAGCGATGCGCAAAAGTGATGTGCTGGTACACCATCCTTTTCATGCGTTCTCGCCTATTGTTAGCCTATTGTGGCAGGCTGCGAGCGACCCAAAAGTGCTAGCGATCAAGCAAACCTTATACCGCTCAGGCACCAATTCAGAGATCGTCAAGGCGCTTGCCGCTGCTGCCCGTAATGGCAAAGAAGTGACGGCCGTCATTGAGCTACGTGCCCGCTTTGATGAAGCCTCTAATATTGCGGTTGCCAACTACTTACAAGAAGCTGGCGCGGTCGTGGTCTATGGTATCGTCGGCTACAAAACCCATGCCAAGCTGATGCTGATCGTACGCCGTGAGGATGACCGGATTCGCCGCTATGTGCATTTAGGAACGGGTAATTATCACGCGGCCAACGCCAAAGTTTATACGGATTATGGCTTATTTAGCGCAGATCCTGATATTTCAGAAGACGTGCACAATATCTTTCAAGAGCTGACAGGGATGGGCAAGCCTGCCAACCTCAAAAAGCTCTTGCATGCGCCATTTACCTTGCATGATAAATTGATGAGCTTTATTGATGATGAAATCGCTCATGCAAAAGCAGGAAAGCGCGCCCACATTATTGTTAAGGTCAACGCCCTAACTGAACGTCGCCTGATCGGTAAATTGTATGATGCCTCGCAAGCAGGGGTAAAAATTGAGCTGATTTTACGCTCTATGTGCTGCCTGCGCCCACAAGTAAAAGGGTTGTCTGAAAACATCACCGTGCGCTCTGTTATTGGTCGTTTTTTGGAGCACACGCGTGTTTATTATTTCTATAATAACGGTGATGAGCGCTTGTATTGCGGTAGTGCTGACTGGATGGATCGTAACTTGTTCCATCGCGTGGAAGTGGCATTTCCAATTGAAGACAAAAAGTTATTTAAGCAAGTTTATCAAGATGGGCTACTCAATTATCTAAAAGACAATACGCAAGCATGGACGTTAGATGGTAATGGCGTCTGGCAACAGCTGCAGCCAGCAGACAGCGAAACCCCGCACAGCGCCCAAGAATACTTGCTAAAAGTCATTAATAACGTATAAGTCGCCGTTTCGTCTATTCAAAGAGATCATGTAGTGTTAAAAGGATAGCTAATTGTGTGGTGAAGGGAGCGTAGTTAAGAGACGCCGAGAACCAAGCACTGACACACCTCAGTGCTTGGTTTTTTTGTGCTGGTTATTCCAAAGGCTATCCCAAAGTTACAAACTGTCTTGTAACCTCACATTTATTCACATATTGATACGGCAGTACACTGGTAGCTTTTGCAACATGCTCCTTATACTGAAAGGTAGTGATGACACATCTATAGCAGCGATTACCACTTTCGAATCTAGAAGGTGAGCTTATAAGAAAATGGATAGCTGTTATACAGTACTATAAATATATAGACCTATAAAAAATAAGTAATTAACCTACTATAAAAACAGGAACTTGCCATGAGTAATACAAATAATGATACCTCCGATGTGAAAAAAGCCGCTGAACAAGCGGATAAGCAACAAATTGAAAAAAACCTTGAAGAGAGCAAAAAAGTAGATGCGCCTGAACAGCTAGATGGAACAGAGCAAACGCCTTTTATCGAAGACGACTTGCGTACAGATAAGTAATTTTTATCTACGCTTGTCTGAGCAGTCATAGCCGCAGTCTTTTAACTGACTTTTCTAACCACCACGGTGAGGTGTCCATTATGTCAAACCCTATCCCCCCAAAGAATACGCAACCCAATGACGAGGAAGCCGTCCCTATCCAAGATCCTGCTACAGGGCAACCGGC
The DNA here is from genome assembly GCF_002366815.1 of Psychrobacter sp. UBA3068. Taxonomy (NCBI): domain Bacteria; kingdom Pseudomonadati; phylum Pseudomonadota; class Gammaproteobacteria; order Moraxellales; family Moraxellaceae; genus Psychrobacter; species Psychrobacter sp. UBA3068. The sequence goes on from NZ_DFBY01000019.1 coordinate 93,843, forward strand.
CAATCCAAAAAACAGTTATGAAGGCCGAAAATACGAACCGGATATAGATGGGCCTCAGCAAGCCTCAGAAGAGACGGATGAAGTCTACGTGGATCCGCGTAAAGAAGAAAATCTGCCAGCAGGTGGTAAAAACGTTGCAAATTTAAACGCTCATGATTTAAGCCAAGATGGCAATGAGTAGCTACTAGCTACTAGCTACTGTTAGTAGTGCTTTAGCTGTCTAAAAGAGACACATAATAATTATAAGGAACCAACCATGGAAACCAAAGATCCAGCCTTAAGTAAAACTCGAATCACAGAAACCGATAACCATCAAACATTGGGCGAGGCGCAGACGGTGAACATGCGTCCTGATAATCATGACGAGCTTGAAGAGAATATCACTGAAAATAAAGGGACGGATACTTTTGAAGAAGGGATAGTCGACTCAGAACACGTCAATGATGACGATAATCCAGCACGCCAGCCTGATCGCCGCGATCAAAAAGGCAACGGCTTTGACGATAATATTAATGAAAAAACCGTGGGTAGTGAGTCGCCTGATAGCCAAAAGATCAATGATATGAATCGCTATGCCAATATAGATAATGCTCAGACCCGCGTGCTGAATCCTGACGAGAAGGACAGTATCCGATAGATGAAATGGGTATTTTGAAAAAGACGTATCAACAAGGAATATATCTTAAGGAATAAAAATGAGCATACCAGATGACAAACAAATTATTAATGAAGATCGCAAGCTAAGAGACGCGGATGACAATAATGGTATCGTGCCTGACGATGCCCTACAAAAGGCCAATCCCGCTGCTGCAGAAAGAGCAACTGATGATCATGATCCGCATAATATTGCCAAAGATAATAAACAGTATGATAGTCCGTTAATGGAAAATGATAAGTAATAGGTCATTGTCCAAATTTTTTATGTTGCAGAAGTCAATACAATAGAAGCCAGTTTTATTCCTCTGTCAAGAAGAGAGATGGAGGGGCAAGCACTTGCTCAGTGCTTGCCTCTTTTTTTATATGTATAAGATTTTTGTACGTTTAAGAAAGGGGACAACAAGCTGATATTAAGCAGGAGTGCCGCTGTGAAAGCGCAGTTCAGCATCTGGACTGGAAATCAACTCGGCTTCTACTGCTTTAAAAAATCCCACTCTCTCATCAATATTGTCTTCAGACAGCGATTGCGCCAGTGCTAAATAGTCCTCAAAATGGCGGCTCTCTGACTTCAATAAATAGCGATAGTATTTTGCTAAGCGCGCATCGTTGATAACTTCTGCTAATGCCGCAAACCGCTCGCAAGAACGCGCTTCAATAAATGCCCCAATGATCAGCACATCTACCATTGCCGCTGGCTCGTAAGTGCGCTTGTGTTTTAACATACCTTTGGCATAACGGCCTGCACTTAAGTATTGCCAGTCCTGTCCACGATCATTCATGATACCCAGCACTTGCTCATAATGGAGCATCTCCTCACGAATTAGCTGCGCCAATTTACGCTGCAAATCATAAGAAAACTCATAACGAAATATCAAATTCATGGCAGTACCGGCTGCTTTTTTTTCACAGTTGGCGTGGTCTTGGATAATAGTAGGCAAATTTGCCATCGCTGCATTGACCCAAGACTCTGTGGTTCTAGCTCCCAAAAAATTATAAACAGGGGAGAGGTCTACTTTTATAGGTGTTCGCAATTGGGCGATATCGACGCTATCTTCTGCCATATTGTGGTCATCAGTACCGTGATCACTCATATTGTCACTAATAATGCTGTCGCTCATACTGTCGTTTCCTATATAGGTAGTGTCTTTATTCGTAGATTCTTTATTCATGTTTTCTTTATTCATAGATTCTTTATATATGGTCTCTGTCATGGTCGGGTGTTTAAGACGTTTTGATCGCACATAAAAAATTAAATAGATAACGCTTACGTATCAATCACTGTGCTAATGATTACTTATCGTTTGTCTGTATGATCCCTCTGTGTCATTAGTGAGAGGTATGAAAGTGCTATAACACTGATGGCGTATAGGTTATCATTATTAGACAACCCCAATATTTATTTAGTAAATGAGGTTTTCTTGTTTATTTCTTTATTTGATAGTAGGATGAGATTTTGCTTAAGCGGCTTTTTGTCTTACTATTAAATGTCGCTTGATGGTAAATGGCAAGCATATAGCAACTGCTGATACGAAATAAACCAGCAGTCATCTAGCTACCGTCTCTTCAAAACCGTTTAATTAGTATGGCCGAGCATATTTTATGACAAGGTAGAACGAGCATAAATGTTTTGGCTGTTTAAACGCTTGAGTCGCTATTCACGGTTAGCTTATATGATAACTTAATCAGTAAGTTTGCTTAATAGGTCATTTAAATTGGGAATAGATGCCTAAGCCTACGAACGACAGTGTCCAATCACTGCGGTAGCAACTTCGTCTTTACACACCTCACGAACAGATAAGGATAACAATATGAGCCAGTCTTCTAACGCCAATCGTATTCAAAAAGGCATTCTTGCCATCGACCAGCAGTTGTACGACTTTATTGAAAACGAAGTGCTGCCAAAAGTCGGTGTTGATTCAGAGAGTTATTGGTCAGGGTTTGAAAAAGTCATCAAAGAGTTCACGCCGCGTAATAAAGCGCTACTAGAAACCCGTGACAAAATCCAAGCACAGATCGATCAGTGGCACCTAGACCACCCTGCCAAAGACGGCGAGATTGATTACTCCGCTTATAAGACATTTTTACAAGAGATTGGGTATCTGTTGCCAGAAGGCGACGACTTTACCGTCAGCACAGAAAATGTCGATGACGAAATTGCCCACATCGCAGGGCCACAGTTGGTCGTGCCAGTCCGCAATGCTCGCTATGCGCTGAATGCAACCAACGCACGTTGGGGCAGTCTGTATGATGCCTTGTATGGTACTGATGTAATCAGTGATGAAAATGGTCAAGAAGCCAAAGGCGGGTATAACCCAACTCGCGGCGCTGCGGTTGTGGCTTACGCCAAAAAATTCCTAGATGAAAACTTTGCGTTAGCGTCAGGCTCGTACAATGATGCGACCGGCTTTAAAGTGGAGGATGGTAAGCTGGTAGTGATCCAAGGTGATGACAGTACTCAGCTAAAAGACACCGCTCAGTTTGCTGGTTTTGTTGGCGATGCAGAACAGCCAACCGGTATCTTGTTAAAACACAACGGTTTGCATGCAGAGATTCAGATAGATGCCAGCCATCCCGTTGGTAAGGACGATCCTGCAAATATTAAAGACGTACTTCTTGAGTCGGCGATTACGGCGATTCAAGACTGTGAAGACTCCATTGCTGCCGTCGACGCAGAAGAAAAAGTGGAAGTTTATCGTAACTGGCTCGGTTTGATGAATGGCGACTTGCAAGAAACCTTTGAAAAAGGTGGCAAGACGCGCACTCGCAAACAAAACCCAGACCGTGAGTACAACACGCCAGAAGGTGGCAAGCTGACGTTGCCAGGTCGCTCGCTATTGCTCATCCGTAATGTGGGCCACTTGATGCAAAACCCTGCGATCTTAGTTGATTTGGGCGATGGTCAAGAAGAGATTTTCGAAGGGCTGATGGACGGTTTGATTACGCCTTTATTGTCACTCAATGATCTAAAAGGCAAAAATGAGCTGTCAAACTCGCGTAAAGGCTCAATGTACATCGTTAAGCCAAAAATGCATGGTCCTGAAGAAGTCAAAATGGCCAATGACTTGTTTGATGCCTCAGAAGACTTATTAGGCTTAGAACGCAACACCCTCAAAATTGGCATCATGGATGAAGAGCGCCGCATGACGGTCAATCTAAAAGAAGCCATTCGCCAAGCCAAAGAGCGCGTTATCTTTATTAACACAGGCTTCTTAGACCGTACTGGGGATGAGATGCATACCAGCATGAATGCTGGTCCATTCGTGCCAAAAGGTGAAATGAAGTCACAAGCATGGCAGCCCGCTTACGAGCAGTGGAACGTCGATATCGGTCTAGAGACCGGACTACAAGGTCGTGCACAGATTGGTAAAGGCATGTGGGCCAAACCTGATGAAATGAAAGAGATGATGGATACTAAGGCGGCGCATCCCAAGTCTGGTGCTACGACTGCATGGGTCCCATCACCAACAGGGGCAACCTTGCACAGCATGCACTATCATCAAGTGAGCGTCGCTGACGTACAAGACAGCCTAAAGTCACGCAAACGTGCCAGCTTGGATGATATTTTGACCATTCCATTGGCAAAAGACACCAATTGGACAGAAGAACAAAAGCAGCAAGAGCTTGAGAACAATGCTCAGGGCATCTTAGGTTATGTGGTACGTTGGGTAAACCAAGGGGTGGGTTGCTCTAAGGTACCTGATATCAATGATGTTGGGCTCATGGAAGATCGTGCAACGTTGCGTATTTCAAGCCAGCACATTGCCAACTGGCTGCACCATGATGTGGTTAGCGAACAGCAAGTGATGGATACCATGAAACGCATGGCAAAAGTGGTTGATGAGCAAAACGCGGGCGATAGTGACTATCAACCGATGGCAAATGACTTTGATCAGTCTTACGCATTTAAAGCCGCCTGTGACCTCGTATTTAAAGGACGCGAGCAACCAAGTGGTTATACCGAGCCATTATTACATCAAGCACGCCTTGATCTAAAAGCAAACTTCTAAGTCTATATTTGTATGCTGATTGTTAGACAAATCTAGCAAGGCTAGTACGTTAGCTTTAGCGCTATTTATTTAATGATAAGTAGCGCTTTATTTTTGTCAGATAGCCGCTGCTTATGAATGCTAGTTTTAGAGTTTTATTAATGATAATTGCATAGTTTTATTATTGATATTTACTAACGAACACTTTATTTTTTTAAAGAAATACAGCGTTTTTTTTGGTTACCTATTAACTCAGGTTAAGTCTTATATTAGCTGTAATCTCCAAAAATTATCTTCACTAAAATATAAAAATATGTTGCAAATTATGTCAAAGTTGTTATGCTTGTATTCGAAGTATGAGTTTGGTAACGGATGTTACGCAACGGAGCGATAAAGACCAAAGTTTACATGGCAGTTACGTTTTTAATCCCAGTTATGTAAGTCATGGTTTTTTTCATCTTACGGTAATAGAACTTCGCCACACTTGTTTCTGACTAATCTCGGTAGCCAGTTACACATTATATCTTTGAGGATTTGTGACGATACCATTTTGGGCACCGGCTAATAATAGCTCGCTCATTACTAAAATTGTAAAGTGGAGATACCCCCATGAAAAAACTACTTTTAGCTACAGCCGTTGCTGCTCTATCTGTTTCTGCAGCCAATGCCGCTCCAACTGTCTATGGTAAAGTATTCGTTACTACTGATTACGTTAATGCTGAAATTGATGGTCAGAATATGGATAATAATAACAGAATTAATGAAGACAACGGTTCATTACAAGTTAATTCTAATCTTTCACGTTTAGGCTTCAGAGGCTCTGAAGCGATAACGGCCAACACTGACGTAATTTACCAATTAGAGTACGGCGTTAAAGTTGATGATAGTGGTAGCGATAACATTGGCTTCAAAAGTCGTGATACTTATTTAGGTTTAAAAAATAAAGACTTCGGTGAATTCCGCTTTGGTCGTAACTACACAGTCATTGACTATATCAATAACGTATCAGTTAATGAAGGTTATTGGGATAATCTTGGCTCTAGTACTCTGAACAACAACGACAGCTTTGCTAATATTTTGACCCCGACCGTTGGTAACCGTATCAATAATTCAATCGTTTGGAAAGCGCCTAAATACAATGACCTACCATTAGCGCTTGCGCTGATGTATGGTGCTGATGAAGACTTTATATCTGAGAGTGATCGTGACGCAGGCTATGGTGCCTCATTGATGTTTGATCCAGGTACAGGCATTACCGCTGGTATTGCTTATGAGCAAGACATGAGTGTTAGTGGTGATATTATCCGTGGCAGTGCTAGCGTCGATTTAGGTAAATATATCGCAGCTCCTGTAAAGTTAGGCGTTCTATATCAAGAAGCTGACTATGCCGGTACTACTACTGCAACAGAGGACGGTTTAGTGGTGAGTGCTGAAATGGGTCTTTCGAATTTTGCCCGTCCAGCCTCTGTTTATATTCAGTATGACAAAACCGACAATATCAGTGGTCTTGAGAATAATGACTCAAATCAAGTCGTTGTAGGTGGCAAATATGCGTTTAAAAATAATATGATCGCTCATGCCTATGCTGGTCTAAATTCAGCGGAATTAAACAATGGTCGTTTTGGTTCGAGAGACGAAGACGGCAATGTTAATGAAATCGACTTACGTGGTGATATTGATGTACTCGCTATCGGTGGCGGTCTAGAATACTTATTCTAATCTAACCATTAGAAACGTATTATAAAAAACTCATCCTTCGGGGTGGGTTTTTTTGTTTTGTAATCAATACTGTGTCTTGAACAACAGCGTGTCTTAAATAACAGAATCCGTAAAATTAATAATAACATTTGTGTAAATTTTGGTTTTTTCACCTTACTGTAATATTTGGTTGGTAAAGTTGTGTCTAAGTAATGCTTCTAGCTCATATATATAAATGTTCTATAGGGTAGTCACCCTGCTATTATATATATCGGCCAATCTTAGCCAATTTATCAAAAAAATTGTAAAGTGGAGATGTCTTTTGAAAAAACTATTTTTAGCCTCATCAGTCGCAATGCTATTAGTATCTACAGCTCAAGCGGCACCGACTGTTTATGGCAAAGCATTTGTTACCGCCAACTATGTCAATGCTTCATTCGAACGAGAAGCTATGGACGATAGTAGTATAAGCATTAATGAAGACAACAGTTCAGTAGAAATCGCATCAAAATCTTCACGTATTGGTTTCAAAGGTTCTGAAGCCATGACTGCCAATACTGATGTGATCTACCAATTAGAGTATGGAATCAAGGTTGATGATAGTGGCAGCAGTAACATCGGTTTTAAAAGCCGTGATACTTATCTGGGTCTAAAGAATAAAGACCTTGGCGAATTCCGCTTTGGTCGTAACTACTCAGTCGTTGATTATATCGATAATGTCACGGTCAATGAAGGTTACTGGGACAATGTGGGTGCTAGTAGTTTAAGCAAAAATACACTAGCCAATGCTTTAACCTTAGCTGATGGTTACCGAGTTAATAACTCTATCGTCTGGAAAGCGCCTAAATACAATGAGTTACCATTAGAGCTTGCGTTGCAGTATGGTGCTGATGAAGACTTTATATCTGACGATAATAGTCGTGACAGCGGCTATGGTGCCTCATTACTATTTAATCCAGGCAATGGCTTTACGGCTGGTGTTGCTTATCAGAGTGATCTGGCTACTAAAAATCCCAGTAGTACTAATACGGGCGGCGATATGATCCGTGGGACGGCTACTGTCGATCTAAGTAATTATGTTGCTTATCCAGTAAAAGTGGGCGCTCTATACCAACAAGCTGATTTTGATGATACTAATGAAACTGAAAAAGGATTGATATTAAGTGCTGAGATGGGTCTAAGTAACCTCGCTCGTCCAGCCTCAATATATGCACAGTACAATAAAACGGATAACTTAAGAGGCATTAATGAAAATAATTCAGATCAAATCGTCGTAGGCGGTAAATATAGCTTTAGAAAGAATATAATTGCACATGCTTATGTCGGTAATAACACTGCAGACTTAAAAAATGATCTTTTCATTGCTGGTCAAGATGACGGTGATAAAGATATTCTTGTCAGAGCGCGTGGTGATGCTAGCGTCTTCGTGGTCGGTGCTGGTCTAGAATACAAATTCTAATCTAAACATTAGAAAACGTATTATAAAAAACTCATCCTTCGGGGTGAGTTTTTTTGTTGTGACCTTTTTAAAGCCGCAGTGGGTTATAATAGCTACGTATTTACGATGATTACGCACTTATGACAATTAAGCGTTAAAAACTGAGTGTTTTAAAGAGTTTGCGCTTTTGCCCTATATTTTGTGGCGTATTTTTAGTAAAATCCTTCTTTACCAATTACCGACAGAGTACTATGACCAAGTTTATATTTGTGACCGGTGGGGTAGTGTCCTCACTAGGAAAAGGTATTACCGCAGCCTCTCTTGCAGCAGTGCTTGAAGCACGCGGCGTGAGCGTGACGATGACCAAAATGGATCCGTATATCAACGTCGATCCAGGTACGATGAGCCCATTTCAACATGGCGAAGTGTTCGTCACCGAAGATGGCGCTGAGACCGATTTGGATTTAGGCTACTATGAGCGCTTCTTACGCCACTCTAAGATGAGTAAGAGCAATAACTTTACCAGTGGCCGTATCTATCAGAACGTTTTGAATAAAGAGCGCCGCGGTGAATATTTGGGCGGTACGGTACAGGTGATTCCGCATATCACTGATGAGATCAAAAGCAAAATTTTGGCCAGTGGCGAAGGTTACGACATCGCTATTATCGAGATTGGCGGCACGGTTGGTGATATCGAATCCCTTCCTTTTATGGAAGCAGTGCGTCAGATGCAAGTAGAGCTTGGCCGCAATAGAGCCATGCTCATGCATTTGACGCTAGTGCCTTACATCGCGAGTGCGGGTGAGACCAAAACCAAACCAACACAGCATTCGGTAAAAGAGCTGCGGTCTATCGGTTTGCAGCCTGATATTTTAATCTGCCGCTCTGATCATCATATCTCACAAGACAATCGTCGTAAGATTGCGCTGTTCACCAACGTTGAAGAGCGTGCGGTCATTATGTGTGAAGATGCGCAAAGCATTTATCAAATACCCCGTACGCTGCATGAGCAAGACCTTGATGATTTGATCTGTGAGCGTTTTGGCCTTGATGTGCCAGAAGCCGATTTGAGTGATTGGGACAAAGTGGTGGAAGCTCAGCTTAATCCTGAAGCAACGCTTACTGTTGCGATGGTCGGTAAGTATGTCGAGCTGCCTGACGCCTATAAGTCTATCAATGAAGCGTTGCTGCATGCAGGTATCACGCATAAAGCCGACGTCAAAATCGACTACATTGATGCCGAGCTTTTAGAAAGCGATAAGCAGTTATTTGCCCGTCTGAGCGATGCCGATGCGATTTTAGTGCCGGGCGGTTTTGGTGAGCGCGGCACTAATGGCAAAATAAAAGCCATTACTTATGCGCGTGAAAACCATGTGCCGTATTTGGGTATCTGCCTTGGTATGCAGCTGGCCGTGATTGAGTACGCGCGTAACGTACTTCAAATTAATGCCAACTCTTCTGAGTTTGATCGCAAAACGGCAGAGCCTATCATTGGCCTCATCACTGAATGGTTAGATGAGCGCGGTGAGCTACAGATTCGTAGTGATGACTCTGACCTTGGCGGTACCATGCGTCTAGGTGCACAGCAAGCCGAATTGGTCGCTGGTAGCAAGCTTGCCCAGATCTATGGCGCAGTTAATATTACTGAGCGTCATCGCCATCGTTATGAGATGAATAACCGCTATATCGAGCCATTAGAGCAAGCAGGTATGGCGATATCTGGTTATTCTGCTAAGCAGCATCTGGTAGAGTCGGTTGAGATTAGCGCGCATCCATGGTTTATTGCAGTACAGTTCCATCCTGAATTTACTAGCTCTCCACGCGGTGGTCACCCACTGTTTAATAGCTTTGTAAAAGCGGCGAAAAACTTTAGCGAAGCCAAGTAGTCATTGAAATAATATCATTCTGTCTATCCTAAAAAAGACTGATCTTCGGATCGGTCTTTTTTTTAGCCCGTATTTAGGGTGGGGTACGGTCGTTCACGTGTGGTAACGCTTGTGATTGATCGCTTTATAGCCACTGACGGTAGGGAATTACGCTTGAACACTTTTTTTAACGGCGCTATCGGTTACAATATAAGATAGAACCATTGATAACAATAAAGAGGAAAACGGCTGAATGGAAAACTTATTGACAGCACAGTCACACATTGCGCTTAAGACGCCTGATCATAAAATCATCAACATTGGTAATGATCAGCCATTTGTGTTGTTCGGCGGTATGAATGTCTTAGAGTCCAAAGAGCTCGCGTTCGAGATTGCCGAGCAATACGTTGAGATATGTCAACGCTTGGGTATCGGTTATGTGTTTAAAGCCAGCTTTGACAAGGCCAATCGCTCAAGCTTGCACTCTTATCGTGGCCCTGGACTCGCGCAAGGTATCGATTGGCTCGGACAAGTCAAAGAGAAATACCAAGTACCGATTATTACAGACGTACATGAGCCTCATCAAGCAGCACCAGTCGCTGAAGTTGCCGATATTATCCAGCTGCCTGCGTTTTTATCCCGTCAGACGGATTTGGTGCATGCGATGGCTAAGACGGATGCGATTATTAATATCAAAAAAGCCCAGTTCTTAGCGCCACATGAGATGCGCCATATCGTCAATAAATGCCTTGAAGGTGGTAACGATAAACTCATACTTTGTGAGCGCGGTAGTGCCTTTGGCTATAATAACCTTGTGGTGGATATGCTTGGCTTTGATACGATGAAGCAAATGAATATCCCTGTCTTCTTTGATGTGACGCATAGCCTGCAGCAACCAGGGGCACGTAGTGATAGTGCGGGGGGACGCCGAGAGCAAATTACCACGCTGGCACGTGCGGGTATGGCAACTGGATTGGCCGGACTGTTTTTAGAGGCGCATCCAAATCCAGAAGCGGCAAAATGCGATGGTCCCTGTGCCTTGAGAATGAGCCAGTTAGAGCCGTTTTTGCGTCAGCTTAAGCAGATAGATGATTTGGTCAAGGGTTTTGAGGTACTCGATACTCATTAATACCGTTCATGATACTAAATGATACTAGGAGAAAACGATGGCGATGCGAATGGCGCAGGTAAGTATCGAAAACATTGATGATGCCGAAGGGATCGATAGCATCATGACGGCGTTGAAAAATATCTCAGGCGTGACGGCTATTGAGCTAGATAAAGCGAGTAATATCGCTACCGTAAGCTATGATGATACAGATACCAGTATTCATGCTTTGACGGCGGCGATTAGTATGGTTGATTATGTGACCCAACCGTTTCCTATCGATGCCCCGCAAAACCCACGTTATGATAATTAAATAGGGTTGTCAGAGTCTGCTAAGTTGGGTTTTCTTAATAAATGAACAACCAAATAGCCTTGTTGTTGATGGCAATTCGGCTTATGCTAGTTTAGTGCTTTTTTAATAGGTCTGTAAAAGCCTATTATAAAAGCAGTTTATGTATTCATAAAAATAAGGAGCCTGACATGGCAAGCCAAACACGTATTATTCAAATTGACGGCATGACTTGCGGGGGCTGTGTGGCAAGCGTCCATACTGCTACTGCTGATATTGACGGCATAGACACGATCACGGTTGATCTGGCTGATAAGCTAGCGACAGTGACTTTCGATGATAGCAAGACCAGTATAGAGGCCATTGCTTCTGCAATCGATGACGCTGGATTTGATGCCACAGTGGCTAATTCGTAGATTGTGTCGTTCACTTAAAAAACCAGCTATCATGGCTGGTTTTTTAGTGGTTAAAAATTAGTAACAATTAGCGTTGTCTGCTTGTGACTGCTCAACTCGGCCTACATAATTAAAAAAACAAACACTAAATTTAGCGTGAGCCACTTGTTGATTTAGACTCCTCCATCCACTGATATTTTTATATCCATACCAATTTATAAATGCTATGGCGAGTGCTCTTTATGAATGATTCTACCCGTACCGACAACCCTAACCCCTACGATGTCGACACTGATATTCAATCCAGTACGCAACTGACACCGCAGCGAGCGCATCTACAGCTGGCGATCGATGGTATGAGCTGTCAAGCTTGTGCGTCACGTATTGAGAAGGTACTTAATAAAAAGCCTTCAGTGTATGACGTGAATGTGAACTTTGCAGGAGAGACCGCCAATGTGGACTATGATCCGGCGCAGACGACACCAGAGCAGATCACAGAATGGGTGAACAAAACGGGTTTTGTTGCCAATTTGCAGGCAGCCGATAGTCTGTTTTCACAGACGGATGAAGACACAGCCACCCAATACCCATGGCGATTGATTGGTTTGTGGATTTGTTTACTGCCATTTTTAGTCGGTATGGCGGGCATGCTTATCGGTCAGGGTATGGCGTGGATGCCGCCTATTTGGATACAGTTTGTCTTAGCGACGATTGTACAGTTTGGCTTTGCCTTGCCGTTCTATAAAAGCGCTTGGGCGTCCATCAAAGGCGGCCTTGCCAATATGGATGTGCTGGTCGTCATTGGCACGGTGACGATTTGGGCTTATTCAACCTACTTGTGGCTGACTCATGGCGATGGCAGCTTAAACAGTTTGCTGCAAAACAGTCATGCTGGCGGTCATGGGGTGAGTAACAGCCCAGCTGTGTATTTTGAAGCAGGTGTGATGGTCATTGCTTTTGTGCGCACTGGTAAATATCTGGAAGAACGCACCAAAAAGCACAGTTTAAACAGCATTGATTTGCTGTTGTCATTGACCCCCGATGAGGTTGAGCAGCAGCAACCAAACGGTGACTTTCATAATGTTGCCCTTAAAGATGTACAAGTGGGTGATATTTTGCGCGCAAAGCAAGGCAGCCGTGTTGCAACCGATGGGACAGTGATTGACGGTAGCGGCTGGTGCGTGGAGAGTCATTTAACGGGTGAGTCCGTGCCACTAAAAAAAGAAGGGGGCGATGGCTTGTTGGCAGGGGCTTTGGTAGAAAATGGCAGCCTATTATACCGTGTCAGTGCCAAAGGTAGCGATACCAAGCTTGGTGATATGGTACAAGCGCTGAGTGACGCTCAAGGCTCAAAAGCGAATTTGGCACGTCTTGCGGATAGAGTAACGGCTGTCTTTGTCCCCGTGGTCGTTGCCATTGCTCTGGTGACTTTTGCCGTGACATGGTGGCTGACAGGCATGGTTGATACCGCCTTGATGCATGCAGTGTCTGTACTGGTCATTGCTTGTCCATGTGCGCTTGGTTTGGCCACGCCAGCGGCGATCATGGCTGGTATGGGTGTGGCGGCGCGCCATGGCGTTTGGTTTAAGGACGCGCAAAGTCTTGAAGCCGCAGGTAACATCGATACGGTCGTACTTGATAAAACAGGTACTTTGACTGTCGGTAAACCCTCTATTGTCGATCATGTCATGGTTGATAAGTCCTTGGCGGTCGATGATGTTTTACAGATTGCCGCCAGTGTCGAGGCGCACGCCAGCCATCCACTAGCCACTGCGCTCATCAATGCGGCCGCAGAGCGTCACTTGCCGCTGTTAAACGTGAGCGACATTAGCGTGGTGAAAGGCGCGGGTATTCAAGCAAATATAGAAGGGCTGGGGCTGATAAAAGTCGGTACAGCAGAGTTTGCTAACTTGATCTTGCCAAAGTTTATGCCAAAAGTATGGCAAATTGCCAGTACCGTTGCGATTAGCGTGAATGATGAAGCGCTGGGTGCGTTTGCTCTGGCTGATGATTTAAAGGCGGATACGCCGCAAGCCATTACCGCCCTACAAGAGGCTGGTATAAAGGTCATTTTAATGAGCGGTGACAAACAGTCGGTCGTCGACCATGTGGCAGGACAGCTAGGGATCAAACAAGCGTATGGAAAAATGAGTCCGCGGGATAAAGCCAGTCAAATTGCTTTATTACAAACGGCAGGTCATAAAGTGGCGATGGCAGGAGACGGGGTTAATGATGCGCCAGCGATGGCAACCGCAGACGCCAGCTTTGCAATGTTCGAAGGCACTGATGTGGCACAGCACAGTGCTTCTGCTCGCTTGATGGGTGAGTCACTAATGCATATCGATGCGGCGCAAAAAATTGCGCAAGCAACCCTACGCAACATCAAACAAAATCTGTTTTTTGCCTTTATTTATAACTGCCTTGGTATTCCGCTTGCCGCCTTGGGCTTTTTAAATCCTATGATTGCCGCCGCTGCGATGGCGCTCAGCTCCATTTCAGTATTGATGAATGCCCTGCGTTTAACGCGGTTTAAGACAGAGGTGGCGTTAGACAATACCGTAACGGCCTCTCATATTAATACTGACCGTACTTCCAAAGTATAATGCTCATCGCTTTTAAGATCAGTGCGACCTAAAACGAGACGATAGCGACTATTATTGCGCTTTGTCGTTGATGATTATGTTTGAAATTATGGCCGCAAGTCAGAGTAAGATAAGGGCAGTTTGACAAAAAATATGCTATGATGCCAAGCATTATAGCGAGCTGTCAATATACGAAATAGACCTCCCATGGTGCGCAAAATTCGCCCATTTTACAAATGTAAAAAGCGGTTTTGGGCACAGGTGTTATACGATAGTTTGCTTTATCTTTTTTGTATTCTAGTTGCCGTTATTTATCCCACAAACTTGGCATGACCAAAGGAATTAACAGACATTATGTACGCTGAAGAAACCAACAACGTCACCGCAATTAAAGACATCCGCGCTCGTGAGATTCTCGACTCGCGCGGTAACCCAACGATCGAAGCCGATGTTATCCTCGCTGATGGCACGATTGGCCGTGCTGCTGCACCAAGTGGCGCGTCAACTGGCTCACGTGAGGCGCTTGAGCTACGTGATGGCGATAAAGATCGCTACATGGGTAAAGGGGTCAAAAAAGCCGTTGCCAATGTTAATAGCCAGATTCGCAGTGCGCTCATGGACAAAGACGTCACTGAGCAGCAAGGCATCGATGACGCTATGATTGCACTTGATGGAACAGAGAATAAAGACAGCCTTGGCGCTAATGCCATGCTAGCGGTGTCTCTCGCGACTGCCAAAGCTGCTGCTAAATCACAGAGTTTGCCCCTACATCAGTACATTGCTAACTTGCGCAACCAAACGTCGCTGACGATGCCTGTGCCAATGATGAACATTTTAAACGGTGGCGAGCACGCGGATAATACGGTTGATATCCAAGAATTCATGATTGAACCCGTGGGCTTCACAAGCTTTTCAGAAGCCCTAAGAGCGGGCACGGAGATTTTCCACAGCTTAAAGTCTGTTTTAAAATCACAAGGCTTGAACACAGCAGTGGGGGATGAAGGTGGCTTTGCACCAAACCTACGCAGCAACGAAGAAGCGATCACCGTCATCATGCAAGCGATTGAGCAAGTCGGTTACAAAGCAGGCGAAGATATCCATTTGGCGTTAGATTGTGCGGCGAGCGAATTTTACAAAAACGGTCAGTATGTGTTGGCAGGCGAAGGCAATAAAGCGTTTGATAGCCAAGGGTTCTCAGATTATTTGGTAGGTTTGGCGCGTCAATATCCTATTATTTCTATCGAAGATGGTCTTGATGAATCAGACTGGGATGGCTGGAAGTATTTGACCGAGCAGATTGGTGATAAAGTCCAATTGGTCGGCGATGATTTATTTGTAACCAATCCTACGATCTTGCAAGAAGGGATTGATAAGCACATTGCCAATGCGATTTTGATTAAATTCAATCAGATTGGCACCCTGTCAGAAACGCTAGATGCGATTTATCTTGCGAAGAAAAATGGTTATGCGACCATTATCTCGCATCGTTCAGGCGAAACTGAAGACAGCACCATTGCAGACTTGGCGGTTGGTACTGCGGCCGGTCAGATTAAAACAGGCTCATTATGCCGCTCAGATCGCGTTGCAAAATACAATCAGTTGCTACGTATCGAGCAGCAAGTACGTGCCAGCTATCGTGGTCGTGAAGAGTTCATCGGTTTACGTGGTTAATAAGCGAAGCTTGTAGCCTACGCTAAGCAATATGTAAGCATTGACGTTTATGTATTGCTTAGCTGGTTTTTATTTTATTGTCTCTACCGTTTGGCGTTATCCTTTTATGAAATACTTTAGCCAATTTATACTTCTCGCTTTAGCCGTCGCTGTCCTCTTAGGACTACAGTATCAGTATTGGCTGGGTGAAAATGGGCGCTTTGAGCACAATAAATTGCTGTCTCAAATCGAAGAGCAACAACGCCTAAATGGGAACCAAGTGACCGCCAATAACTTGTTACGCACCGATGTGCATGACTTAAAAAATGGTCTTGAGGCTGTAGAAGAGCATGCCCGTTTAGACTTAGGTTTGATAAAGCCAAACGAAACTTTCGTCCAAGTGTCTACGGCTCCTACCACCCACAGTCGTTATTAACCTCTCTTTTCATGGTCATGAGCCGTTATTGATATTCATGCCTGCGCTTATCTGTAAGCTTCCATTTATTTTACCCATCATTTCTCTCCAACTAGACTATCCATATTGTCATGGGATCAAACCATGAGTATTAATGAAAATTGCCTTATGAACACCACGCCTACCGTCCATGCCATGATTGTTGCTGCTGGTCGCGGCAGTCGTTTTGGGGCGTCTATTGCCAAGCAATATACCATGCTGCAAGGGCAGACATTGCTACAGCATAGCGTGGCAAGGCTGGCTCGTAGTGCTTATATCGATCAATGCCTATTGGTCGTGGCAGCAGATGATCGTACGGCGCAGACGCTCGATTTTGCGATTCCTGTAGCGTATGCCACGGGCGGTACCGAGCGTTGGCAATCTGTACAAGCAGGAGTCGCGGCCATTAGTCGTACAGGCGCTGCTGACTCAGCTTTAGTACTGATTCATGATGCTGCGCGTCCTGCCGTGCCTAGTTGTGATATTGATCGAGTCGTTGAAGCGGCAATGACAGAACCGTATGGCGCTATCTTAGCGACACCAGTAGCTGATACCCTAAAACTCTCCTACACACCGCCCAGTCCGCAATCTGAGCTTATACATGATCATATAGAGCAGACTCCATCCTCTTATATCAAACAAACCATCGACCGCACGCACACGTGGCAAGCGCAAACGCCGCAAGTGTTCCGACTAGGACAGTTAAGACAAGTACTCATGCAAGTGGCTAAGCAGCAACTTAGTATTACCGATGAAGCCAGTGCTTTTGAACACTTAAGTCTGCCGATTCGCTTAGTGACGGGTAGTCGCCAAAACATTAAGCTGACTTATCCCGATGACGCGGTACTCCTAACAGCGATTCTTGCTGCTCAATCCTAGTTTTTCTACTGTATTGTACTTTCCCTTCACCCTATTACTGCTGCTCCAACGGTATGCCAGCTCACACATATGGCTATCTGACCGACCATTTAGTACGATTAATAAATCAATTAAGATAAACATATGTTGCTTTGATGACTGAACTAGCATATGATGTAACCAACTTAATACAATTAATATAAACATTTATAAAATCAATAATATACAAGCCAAGTTGATGTGATCAAAGGTTTTGTCTCTATGTTTTTTTCTAAAGTTAGTATGGTTGTTTTAGCTACATTTACCTAATAATAGGGAGAAGCTGATTGTCAACAATCAATGATTCTACAAACCCAGTAACGCCAGATCTCTGCCAGCTTGTGTATCTGAGCCATATTACTTCGACTGGTCTTTCAAATTCCAGCACGCTTAACGACATCGCAGAAGTCGCCATTAAGCATAACAAAGTGGATAATATTACTGGTATTCTTTGCTACGGCAATGGCTACTTCTTACAATGTGTGGAAGGTACTGAGCAAGCGTTGACCAATCTTAAGAATCGCTTGTTGGTAGATGATCGACACAAGGACTTACAAATATTAGATTTTTCAGCACTGGCAGAACGCCGTTTTGCCGGTTGGTCACTACGCTCTATTACGCTTGAACGTTGGATGATTAATGAGCCTAAGCTTAAATCATTTATGCCATTTAAGCCCGATCGTTGGGACACTAATGAATGTCAGCAGTTTTTAGACATTTTGCAAGGCTATTACGAAGAACAAGTCAGAAGCGGAGATACGGATACGCAGCCTATAAAGTACAATACGTTAGGTATAACGTTGGGTAAGGTAGTAGGGCAACATCAGGCCTTCTTCTTAATACAGACCATACTCGGTGGCTTAATTGTATTAGCGTTACTCTGGTTGCTGCTATAAAGTAAAAATGGTTGTTGTATAAATCGTATTCGATCGTAAAAGTCAGCAATCTGTGCTGGCTTTTTTATTTGGATAACTACAGTTACGTCATCTTAGGGGTGATGTATAGTAAACCGTTAGACGCTAGAGCTACTAAGGCCGGCGGTGCTAAGAGAGGTACTGAGAGAGTAGAAACAAACAGGCATAAAAAAGCCCAATCACGCTACGTTGTGATTGGGCTTTTTGGTGGTACGCTTATTAGTCTTATTGAATGCTTTGCTGCAAACTTGCTAATAAGTGACGCCAAATAGTGGCGTCCCCAGGGGGATTCGAACCCCCGTTACCGCCGTGAAAGGGCGGTGTCCTAGGCCTCTAGACGATGGGGACTAGTAACAACACTTCAACTGCTTTCACCATTTATGCTGAAGTGGTGCGTATTCTAATAGCGTCCACGTTTTCTGTCAAGCCTTTTTCTTCTTCTTTTTAAAATTAAATATCTTTTTTTGATGGCACGGCGAGGATGCAAGTCATTACGCTTTAAATGGTGCCGAATCCATAAAGAAGTACAAGCGCTAATGGTCAACGCAAGCAGCATATAACCGAGAATAGTACCCCATAATTTGAGCTGTGGATCCATGATAAAGTCCCTCCTATTCAGCCTCGATAGCATAAGAGCTTTCGCTATCAAGGCAGTGTGGGCAACTGAAACCATCTGTAGGGTACAACGACATCGTTTTAACGTAGATTTTTACTGGTCAACCACTCGTCCTGACCTTTGAGCTATTGGTCCAAATCGCTTATTCAACGCTTGGACAAGAGGCTTACCTGCTTATGCTGACGTCAATCATATCCCTATTGATTGCAACACTAAGATGTTAAAGTCATCAAGTATTACAAATAGCACTATTATGAAAGGTTAGCAACATATGATGTGTGATAAGTGACTTATTTACTCTCACTATCGACCGTTTCTTCTTTGGTTTGCTCAGCATGCATCGCATTCGTTAGCATAGGGTAGTGATTTAAAATGTGACAAAACAGTTCGGCAGTTTTTTGCGTGTCATACAGAGCAGAATGGGCATCTTTACCATCGAAATCTAGCCCCGCTGCCTTACAAGCACGTGCCAACACTGTCTGGCCAAACGCTAATGCTGATAAGGTCACGGTATCAAATACTGAAAAATTATGAAAAGGGTTGTGGTTTTTGCTGTTGGTACGTAGCACCGCCGCATTTAAAAATGCCAAATCAAAATGGGCATTGTGTCCAATTAAAACGCACTGACGGCAGTCTTCAGCACGGCGCACTTCTTTTAAGCCCTTAAAAATACGGCGTAGGGCTGTTTTTTCATCTTCGGCAATCGCTTTACGCAGTGGGTTTTTAGGATCGATACCCGTAAAGGCAAGCGCGCTTGGTTCTAAATTTGCGCCTTCAAAAGGCTCTATATGCGCATTAAAGGCCTCACCTGGATAAAAGACACCTTGCTCATTAAGGAGCACCGGAATACAAGCGATTTCTAATAGGGCATCCGTTTGCGCATTAAAACCTGCCGTCTCAACATCCACGACGACAGGCAAAAACTTACGAAAACGGTCTTTTAAGCTCATTGGCACTTGTTCTGCTGCTGCCGTCTCTTCTGTATGACTGCTTGCAGCAACCTTGAGACTATTGTCTAAGGGGTTGTCTAAATTACTTGCTGAGTTATCGTCAGATAGGGTGGCGTCATTTTGAATGGTCATATCAGGTTAAATCGCTTTTATCAGTCGTACTGTTATATTGAATTACATAAGAATCATCCTATGATGTAAGTCACACCGTTTGCTATCAGGCGTCATTTATATCATAGGATTAAGTGTGGGCAGTCTTACTTAGTCAGCGTTACGCTTTAAGAGACCAAGGCAACATCTCACCAGCCATCAGCGGTGTGAGTCGTCCACCATCAAAATAAGGATAGTCTGCTGGCACGTGCATAGGCGTGTTGACCAGAGTAATCGTACTCTCATTGACTGGTAGGCCATAAAACTGGGCGCCGAAACGGCTGGCAAAGCCCTCTAGTTTGTCTATTTTGCCGACACTATCAAAAGCGGTGGCGTATAGTGGTAAGGCAGTGGCAGCGCTATAGCAGCCTGCACAGCCGCAAGCCGCTTCTTTTTTATCCGTCGCATGCGGAGCAGAGTCAGTGCCTAAGAAGAACTTTGGGTTGCCACTGGTCGCGACGTCTAATAACACTCTTTGATGGCTTTCACGCTTTAAGATAGGTAAGCAATAAAAATGTGGTTTGATGCCACCGACCAATAGATGGTTGCGGTTAAACATGAGATGTTGCGGCGTAATGGTGGCTGCAATTTGGTTGCCTTGGGCCAAGACAAAATCTGCTGCATCACTGGTGGTAATGTGTTCCATGACGATTTTTAACGTTGGGAATTTGACAATAATTTGTGCCAATACCTCATCTAAAAAACGTTTCTCACGGTCGAAAATATCTACATGATCTTGAGTGACTTCGCCATGGAGTAATAAGGGCAAATTGTATTTTTCTAGCGCTTCAAAAACATCGACGCAAGCATTGATATCGGTGACGCCATCAGCAGAGTTGGTGGTTGCTCCCGCAGGATAGAGCTTGACTGCTTGGACGATACCTGACCGCGCGGCCATTTCAATATCTTGTACGCTGGTGTGGTCTGTTAAATATAAGGTCATACGCGGATCAAAGGCGGCTTTTCGCTCAGCACTCAGATCACTGGCCTGTAGCTGTTCTACGATACGGGCACGATAGGCAAGCGCGTCATCGACATGCTTAACTGGTGGCACTAAGTTTGGCATGCAAATGACACGGTTAAAGCTGCTTGCAGCGTGAGGTACGGTCGTGCTCAACGCTTTGCCGTCACGCAGATGAATGTGCCAATCGTCTGGCTGAAGGAGGGTCAATTCTCTAATCGAATCAGTCATAATGTCGTAGCGCTCTGTGTCGTCATATATGGGGATAAAGGGGAGGGGTGGTGTGTGCTTATCATAACAGATTTGCCTACTTGACTAAATATGCCGCTCACTATCGACACATAATTCATAAATGACTTTTTTAACTTTATTGCATTAAACAGCCCTTAAAGACAGATGGTTATAGTGCGCTAACGCAAAAGTTAGGCCAAAAGCTCGCGCCTTATAGCAGTGGCACTTTTGCCTATAGTAAATATGATGTACACTGAGCAAGTAATTTATCTTTTGTTTGA
This sequence comes from Psychrobacter sp. UBA3068, assembly GCF_002366815.1. Lineage (NCBI taxonomy): Bacteria > Pseudomonadati > Pseudomonadota > Gammaproteobacteria > Moraxellales > Moraxellaceae > Psychrobacter > Psychrobacter sp. UBA3068. The sequence goes on from NZ_DFBY01000019.1 coordinate 114,965, forward strand.
ATCTTAGCGCTTTCACTAAAACTACATTTCATAATAGGAGTTATTCATGGCTCAACTTGATCCAAAAAATATTAATAAAATCGTATTGGCATATTCAGGTGGCCTCGATACCTCCATCATTGCTAAATGGCTGCAAGAAACCTACGATGCAGAAGTGATTACCTTTACCGCGGACATCGGTCAGGGTGAAGAAGTTGAGCCAGCACGCGCGAAGGCTAAGGCCATGGGTATTAAAAATATCTACATCGAAGACTTACGTGAAGAATTTGCGCGTGATTACGTATTTCCCATGTTCCGTGCCAATGCCATCTATGAAGGTGAGTATTTACTAGGCACTTCTATCGCGCGGCCGTTGATTGCTAAGCGTTTGGTTGAGATTGCAAAAGAGCACAATGCCGATGCCATCAGCCATGGTGCGACCGGTAAAGGGAACGATCAAGTACGTTTTGAGCTGGGCGCTGTTGCCTTGTCACCAGATGTTGTGACAATTGCTCCTTGGCGCGAATGGGACTTATCGAGCCGTGAAAGCTTAATGCAATATGCCAAAGAGCACGATATTGCGATTGACTATGCGGGCAATACAAAAAAATCTCCTTACTCAATGGATGCCAACCTTCTACACATCTCTTATGAAGGTGGTATTTTAGAAGATCCATATGCCGAAGCAGAAGAAGACATGTGGCGCTGGTCTGTCAGCCCAGAAGACGCGCCTGATGAAGCGCAGTATCTAGAACTAGAGTACAAAAAAGGTGACATCGTTGCTATCGATGGTGAGGCGCTAAAGCCTTATGAAGTCATGATTAAGTTAAACGAAATCGGCGGTAAGCACGGTATTGGTCGTTTGGATATCGTTGAAAACCGTTACGTCGGTATGAAGTCACGTGGCTGCTACGAGACGCCAGCTGGCACCATCATGCTCAAAGCACATCGCGGTATTGAGTCATTGACATTAGATCGTGAAGCTGCGCATTTAAAAGATGAGCTTATGCCACGCTATGCAAAAATCATCTACAACGGCTACTGGTTCAGCCCTGAGCGTATGATGCTACAGGCATTGATTGACAAGTCGCAAGAGTACGTCAACGGAACAGTACGTGTGAAGCTCTATAAAGGCAGCGTAAGCGTAGTCGGTCGTAAGTCAGATGACTCGTTGTTTGACGAAAAGATCGCGACTTTTGAAGACGATGCGGGCGCTTACGATCAAAAAGACGCAGAAGGCTTTATCCGTCTAAACGGTCTACGTCTGGCGATCGAAGCGAGCCGTGGTCGCGACTTATCAAAGTAAGTTTGTCACGGCTTAGTGGTCCATAAAGCGCTAATACTTATATAAGACACAGAGGCACTATTGATATAGTGCCTCTGTTTTTTTATGGCGATTAGGCTTTTATCAAGGCAGTTTTTACGCACAAATGATGGATTGCCACTCTTTTCTAGTGGTCTTTTACGGCAGCTTCACTGTCAGGTTCGTCTTCGTCTACCCTGACAATAGCAACATCTTGCTGCTCACGCTCATTGATAGCGTCTTGCTCCAATACTTCTTCTGTTGCCAGAATAACACCATCAGATCTTTGCGTTTGGTATTTAAGGGTAGCGAGGGCACCCAGTACACCGATGACCAGAATAATGATGAGTATAACGGGGTTTTTCCAGAGAGGCGTTGTTGCCTCGTATTCAATCGGTTTCTCACTAATCGTGGTGGGGGTGTTGTCGCTATTACCACCGATCAACCCCAAACTAACCAAAGGTGGTTTTGGTGGATTGGCAGGTTCAGAGTTCACCCGTAGTCGATTGCGACTTAAATAGATATCAGATATTTTGGCAAGCTGCAGCAACCAGCGTTGATGTGGTAACGTAATGGCGCGCATTTCTGCAAACACTAACGTGTCATTATGGCGTCCTTGCGGTAAGTTATCAGGTGAGCGTCCGATGGCTTTTAAATAATTACCAGTTGCCATCTGCATGTCTTGGACGGGGTCCTGTTTTTTAGGCTGATATGAGGTCAGCTCATACCAGTAAGGGTCAAAAGGTGGCGGGGTGATTAATGGCGGCTCAGCGTTTAATGGTTTATGCTCTGCGGCATTCTCTGCGTTGTTTTCTACAGACGCTGCTAGGGCGGCAGACCCGTTGTCATTCCCGTTCTCATTGTCTGGTAATATGGTAGACACCGCTTGCGTCTGCTCTGCTGTAAAGCGTGCTGCCGATAAAAATTGTGGTTGTAAGGCAAACCACTTATTAATCTCATCACTGTCAAGTTGACTGTATTCTGCTAAGATCGCCAGTTCGCGTAGTACGATCACGCATAAAGCAGTTAGTAAAATTTGGATTTTTTGCGCTGGTACGTCGATTTTTGTGGCAATATGATCGCACGCTTTGATCACACGCGCACTGTCATGAAATATGGCGTCCGCGGCATCATGGCGATGATACAACGTCGCGTTGATCGTCGCAAAATTCATAGAATTATACTGGCGTAGCTCTTTGACCGCGCTACGCCCAAACAGTTTTTTGCTGACCGCTTGCCCTTGATGGTGCTGATGATAAGAAAGAAGCGCACTAATAATGGCCTGTAAGCTGGCGTCCATCGCTAATCGCGCTTGTGGTAATGATAGCTGGGCGGCATCTGCCAACAGGGACAGCATAGGTATAGTATCTTGATATAGAAAATCATACATCGACACACGTGTCGGTGAAATAGTCGTCATAATCTGCTAGCATCAAAAAGTGTGCCCCTATCTTACGGGGGCAAATGCCTTGACACAATCCCTTAATAATAGAAATTTTCTATCATTTTGCTTGATAATGCTATTCGCCGTACTGTGAACCACCGTGGGAAGTCTTATGAAAAATATCCAGAAAACCGATAAGCAGTTAGTTATTAACATTGCTGAGCAGACGTTGACGATATATCAGCAACAAACCGAAGTGACTAAATACTCAGTGTCTACTGCTAAAAACGGGATTGGTGGACAGCAAGATAGCGGTTGTACGCCGCTTGGACAACATATCATTGCAGAAAAAATAGGCGGTCGCTCTCCTATAAACGCCGTGTTTGTGGGACGCGAGCCGACTGGGGAGAGATATAGCGCGGCTCTTGGTGCGCAGCATCCTGAGCGCGACTGGATACTGAGCCGTATTTTATGGTTAAGGGGTCTGGAAAAAGGGATTAACACAGGCAGTAACAGTCAGGGTAGCTGCGACACTTATCAGCGCTATATCTATATTCATGGGACACCAGACAGCGAGCCAATGGGTGTGCCGCTCTCACATGGCTGCGTGCGTATGCGTAATACAGATATTATTGAGCTGTTTGAGCAAGTTGAAGAAGGGACGCCAGTCACGATCGTTGCTGGTTAGTTTTTATTGAACGATCATCACTAATTGAGTGGTATAAGATAAGATCGTTTTACAAATTTATGAATAAAACCTACTTAATATGGTGAAGTTTTCATTAAACGTGTGGATATAATAAGATTGTACTTAATCATTAGTGATGGATGCGTTATGGGGAACATTGTTTACTCAGTTTCTGTTCTATCATAGTGATGAGTCATCATAATTATAACTATAACCATAAGGATAATAATAATGTCTACAGAAAGTCTGGTCACCTTACAGCAAGCCTTTGATGAGCGCCGTTCTATCTATGACTTAGGCAGCGACTTACCAGTAGAGCCGCAAGCGATTGTAAATATGGCAGAACGGGTTTTATTGCATACTCCTTCAGCCTTTAACTCACAGTCGTCGCGCTTAGTGGTGTTGTTTGGGGAGCAACATCAGCAGTTGTGGGACATCACAGAAGAAAAGCTACGTGAGGCGGTGGGTGATGGTGATTTTTCTAGTAGCAAACAAAAACTGGATGGCTTTCGTGCCGCGGCTGGCACGATACTGTTTTATGAAGATAAAAATGTGACTAAGTCGCTACAGGAAAAGTTTGCCCTATATGCCGATAAATTCCCTGTTTGGGCCCAGCACACCTCAGCGATGCATCAGTACGCGATGTGGACAGAGCTACGCACATTAAATGTCGGCGCCAATCTACAGCACTACAATCCGCTTGTCGATGAAGAGGCAGCGGCGGCTTTTGCTATTCCAGAGAGCTGGGAGTTGGTTGCACAAATGCCATTTGGCAGTATTGGTGAGCCTGCTGGAGAAAAAAGCTATCAGCTTGTTAGTGAGCGCATGAAAGTACTCGGTTTGGGTAGCTAATGACTTAGCACTAAAAAACAACTGTTAAGCTAAAAAAAAGACAGCCCTTATAAAGCGAGCTGTCTTTTTTATGCGATGTTTTGATGATTGTTTTTAAGGATACTTACCAAAATATCGAGGCGTTTCTCACTTTGTCTAAGCGTTTTTCGATGCGTTTAGGGTCTTTTTCTTGTTTTGCCGCAAACCAACCCGCACCATATAAAGCATTAGACTCTGATGCTGATTTTAGTTGATAATGCTGTTGGTATTGCGTGTGAGCATGACCCCGATCTAACGCCTTTTGCGCTTTTATCAAACGTTTTAGCCAGCGTTTGATTGTCTTTTTAGAGCCTTTTTTATGAAATAAGGGCGCAGCAAACTCACTGATATGGCGTAACTCTTCTATATGACAGCGCAACTGATATTGGGCTTGCGCCTCATCATTGTCTTCTGCATCAATGTTTTGTGTGTCAGTGCTATCAGGCTCAGCACACTCAGCATTGCTTTCATCAACCAATGTCTTATCGACTTTGAGTAATTTTTTATGCTGCTTGGACAGAACCTTGGTGAGCTTGTCAATGGCGGGCTTATCAGCTTGGGGTTCAAGGCTTGGGTCACTCATGGTAAAGGCGATCAGCTCTAGTAAAGTGAGCTGAAAGTCATTGGCGCGTGCCACGTCTACGGGCTTAATTTTGAGCGCATCGATATCGGTTGTCCAGTCGACTACAGGCGAGCCTAGCTCCTGTAGCTGAGGCTCGATATGATCTGCCAAATGAGTCAGTTCTCTATGATCGCTAAGTAATGTGGCGGTTTGCTTAAGTATCGGCTGCCAGTCAGGATTGATCTCGTCAGAGAAACTAGCAAACGCCGTTATGGCAGTACGCAAACGATTGATACCGTTATGCAGTTGTAAAACGTGCTCATTGTCCATGCTACCGGCTACGATAGCACTGCTGTTCGGTAGTATTTGTAACAAACAGTTATGTACTGCTGCCCGTACAAAGGCGGGCATGCTGGTTTTTTTATTGATGTTTAGATGACTGAGGTCAGCGCCAACCGCGCGACTGTGGTTTTGGTTTTTGATGAGCAGGCCACCGCGTTCGGCTTTAGTCACAGTAGACAAGCAGAGTTTGTAGCGCTTACACCATGTTTTGGCGGTCATAAATAAAAAGTCTAAATCTCCTGCCAGCAATTCAAACTCAATCTCTTGAATCGTGTCTCGCTGGGTGTCGTCATTACCATGGACAATCTCTCCATGATCGTATGCCATCTCAATCTGGTTATCAGTGTCATCACGATCGTCTTCTGTGAGCAATCTTGTGGTGCGCTCTACATCAGTGACGTACAATCGTGTCAGTGTTTTTGCTAACTTTTTGAGCTTAAAGTCCTCTAAAGCTGGGGCGATTGCAGTATCTTTGTAGATGGTTAAATCAGGCATAAGCGCATTATTGTCTAGCATCGCTTGTACCTGCTCACTGTCTAATTCGGCGTTATGCTCTAAACGGGCGGCAATACCATCACCGCCCGCTTTGATGGTTTGTACCCAGGTATCGCCCTCTTTACGAATACGAAGGCCAATACCAGCTTGTGCCAGTTGTTGATCTGGTGTGTCGTAATAGTGGGCAGCCAGTTGCGTCACCTGTGAAGATTTAACTTTTGCTTGGCGCATCAACCCTTTTAATCGTGAGTCGGGTACTAAAAACTTCAGCTCTATCTCTTGCATGACGGCTCCTTAATATTCTGACTGATGGCTTTGATTAACAATTATTAGTCTACCATTCTACCGTTATTTAAACCGCAATAAAAAAGCCGCTCTACATCTCGTAGAGCGGCTTTTTTTGTAACTTGTATTTACAGGCTGTCGGTTATTAGAACTGGTTCATTGTGTTCTTGCCGCCGCCAGCTTTAAGGGCATTTTCACCTGAGAAGATCTCTTTGTGGTCATCGCCAAGGTCAGAACCTGCCATTGCTTGGTGCTTCACACAAGCGATGCCTTCACGGATCTCTTTACGTTGTACACCAGCTGCATAAGCAAGCATACCTTCTTCACCGAAGTAGCCTTTAGCAAGTTCATGAACGCTAAGAGCAGTGGTGTGATAAGTAGGTAGCGTGATTAAGTGATGGAACACACCAGCTTCACGTGATGCATCACGTTGGAAGTTTTGAGCCGCGACATCAGCAGCTTGATCTAACTCAGTACCGTCATAATCTGCACTCATCAAGTCATCTTTGTTGTACTTAGAGATGTCTTTGCCTTCTTCTTCCCACTGAGCGATGATTTGCTTACGGAAGTTAAGCGTCCAGTTGAATGATGGGCTGTTGTTATAAACAAGCTTCGCTTTAGGCTGCTGCTCTTTAATACGATCAACCATCATTTTGATGTGTTCTACGTCTGGAGTAGGGGTTTCGATCCATAATAGATCGGCACCATTTTCTAACGCTGTTACACAGTCAAGTACCACGCGGTCGATGTTCGTTTCTTCGCGGAACTGATATAGACCGTTGGCCAAACGTACTGGACGTACTAGTTTGCCGTTGTGCTTAAGCAAGCTGTCGTTCTCTTTTGCTTCTTCAAGAGACACTTCTTCCATTTCGATAAAATCGATGTATTTAGAAGCAAGGTCGCCTGGCTCTTGAGATACTGGGATCTTTTGAGTCAACGATGCGCCTTCAGAGTCAGTACGGGCAACGATCACACCGTCTTCAACACCAAGCTCTAAGAAAGCATAACGAATCGCGTTGATTTTAGCGATATAGTCTTCGTGCGGTACTGTGACTTTACCCGCTTGGTGACCACACTGCTTAGCGTCAGAGACTTGGTTCTCAACCTGAATAGCACAAGCACCCGCTTCGATCATTTGCTTTGTTAATAGGTAAGTTGCTTCTTCATTGCCAAAACCTGCATCGATATCAGCAATGATTGGCACCACATGCGAATCAAAGTTTTCGATTTTTTCTAGGATAGCTGAGGTATCTTGACCGGCTTCTTCAGCAGCGTTTAGCTCACGGAAATAATCATTCAATACTTTAGCATCAGCTTGGCGCAAGAAAGTGTAGATTTCTTCGATTAGCTTAGGTACTGATGTTTTTTCGTGCATAGATTGGTCAGGAAGAGGACCAAACTCAGAACGTAGGGCTGCTACCATCCAGCCTGATAGGTAGATGTAAGTTTTAGCGGTCGTACCAAAGTATTTTTTCTTAGCATACATGGTTTGCTGAGCCACAAAACCATGCCACGCACCTAAAGACTGGGTGTATTGAGACGTATCATTGTCATAGTCTTCCATGTCTTGACGCATGATTTTTGCAGTATATTTTGCGATATCTAAACCGGTTTTAAAACGGTTTTGTGACATCATACGTGCTGCATCGGTTTCGCTGATATTTTGCCAGTTACCGTGCTTTTGCTTTAATTCACGTACTAAATCGATCGCTGATTTATATGCAGTTGACATCTATAGTCTCCTTGGTGGGGTGTAAAAAAGAAATTAAGGGCTAAAATAATGACGATTGTGTGTGACTAAAAAATTTGGCTTTACTAAAAAAGGGTATGCTCAGGCTTTTATCAAGGGTGGTGACATCTTCGTAAAGTGCGATATACGGATAAGCTATCAGTTAACGCTTTCTTTACCCTAACCAAACCCATCCTCTAATACAAGCAAATGGCTGAACTCATGAGTTAAAAAATAATGGGTGACCGATGGAAAAGGACAGAGATACTAATGCGTTCTAAGGGGCTGACGCTATTTATTGGCCCACGGTGTCACAATTGGCGACAAGAAATGTTACAATAATAGCGGATCAGTACGATCAATGAATCGTGTTAAGGCACTAATGTGCAGTCCTTATAAATCGTCACCTAATAATATTTTTCTATTTTCTACCGTTTATGACCTTTAACGTACTATAGGGTTGGGTCATTCAAGTGACGGTAGTGAGCGTATAAAACCAGATTTTATTGTCTGTGTTACCAATCATCTATGAGACTCACTATAACTGCCTTACCAAGATTTATCTAATTTATGATAATTATCTTGGGTATTTTCATTGTTTATAATATAATAATAACAGCATCTTACGTTGATAATATTGGGTTGTATTGAGTGAAAAACAGACGAAATCAGATAAAAAATAGCGAAATCACATTGTGATAGACTGTAAATGATGAAAGCAGCATTAAAAGTGCCACGCTTATAACGGCATTTATTCCAAGGCTAAGAGAACGACATATGAATTTGCAGCGAGTAGATTTAAATTTATTGGTACACTTAGATGTGCTGCTACGAGAAAAAAATGTGACTCGCGCAGCCGAGCAGCTTGGTATTACCCAACCTGCGATGAGTAATATTTTACGGCGTTTACGTAAACTGTTTAATGATCCATTACTTGTTCGTTCGTCTGAGGGGATGACGCCAACTGAGCGTGCGTTAGAGCTGCAACCTCGTATTCGTGAGATACTTGCAGATTTGACGCAAGTGTTAGAGCCGCGCACTGAATTTCGTCCTTATAGTACCTCGCGCGTCTTTCGCATTATGACGTCCGACTATGCAGAAGCCACTTTGGTACCAAAATTGGTCAAAGCGTTACGTTCTGAAGCACCCAATGTCATTTTAGACTTCTTGACGCCATCGGACGTCTCTTATCGTGACATGGAGCAGGGACGAGTGGATTTAGCGATTAACCGCTTTAATGAGATCCCGCAAAGCTTTCACCAGGTTTTGGTGTGGCGTGATACTTTCAGTTGTCTGTTGTCCTCTGAAAGCCCTTATGCCAATCGTTTTAATTTAAAAAACTATCTGAAGGCTCAGCATGTCTGGGTGTCTAAAACGGGTATGGGGGTGGGATTCGGCGTTAATCCAGAAAAATCTGGTGGCCTAGGTTCTATTGATCAAGCGTTGCAACGTCTGGGACAAAAAAGACAAATCAGTGTCTTCACCCGTCATTATCAAATGCCAGCCATGCTAGCAGCAAACAAAGATTTGATTGCCACGTTACCCACTCGCGTAGCAAAAATGCAGGCCAATAACGACAGCATAAAGATGGAAGAGCCACCATTTTTTATTCCTGAGTTTGAGCTGACAATGGCGTGGTCGCCTTTGTTGCAGCATCACCCTGCCCATCGCTGGTTGCGCCAGCTTATCATGCATGTAGCTCGCCAAATTGTTGATGAAGAAGAGAACCCACCGCAAGACATACCGGTGATGAACCACTTGTTTTAAGCGATTTGTCTCTTAGTTTAGCGTCATTGTTTACGAAACCAGCCTTATGGCTGGTTTTTTTATTTGTCTGATGGGTTAACACGTTTGGTCTAAAACCTAAGCGTAATCCATAACACCGTCACATTCTTAACATCTTATGCACACTTCTTCATAACTTGTAAAACTACTCCCAATGCATTTTGTTATGATGAATACATATTAAGAAAAAAAGACAGAGACGTGGCCTATTGTTAAGCTATAAGATATGATTAAAATTTTTATAATGATTGATATTTTTAATTTTTAGCAGTTTAAGCGTTAACACTATCCTAGTGTTATGTCTTCTTTTTCTAAATGATCACGTTTTTAAGTTAACACAAAATTTCGATAAATAAGGACAATAAAAATGGCAGATATTACTACAGTGAACCCAGCGACGGGCGAAGATATCAAAGAATACAACTATATGAGCACAGACGAGGTCAACAAGATTGTTGAAGCCTCACATCAAGCGTTCCTAGAGTGGCGCAAAACCAGCCATGAAGAGCGAGCAAAGGTCATTACTTCAATTGGCGAGACGTTAATGAAGTATAAAGAAGAGCTGTCTAAGCTGATGACTGAGGAGCGTGGCAAACTTTACAGTCAGAGTCTACAAGAAATAGATTTGTGTAAGGGAATTTGTGATTACACGGCCCAGAAGGGCGTAGAAGCACTGACAGATGATGAGCGAGATATTGAAGGTCTGAAAAAAGGTATTGTGACTTATCAGCCTATCGGGGTGATTTATGGTATGCAGCCTTGGAATTTTCCTGCGTATCAAGTATTCCGTTATACCATCGCCAACCTAATGGCGGGTAACAGTGTCCTGCTTAAGCACGCCTCAAACGTTACGGGCTCGGGCTTACTGATTGAAAAAATATTCCATGAGTCGGATTTACCAAACGATTTGTTCCGTACTATCTTAATCGACCACGATCAATCAGAAAAATTGATCGGCCATGATAAAGTACGCGGCGTGACTCTCACAGGGAGTGACGGCGCAGGGAGCATCGTTGGTCAACAAGCGGCAAAAGCAATCAAAAAATCTGTGTTAGAGTTAGGCTCAAATGATGCCTTTATCGTTTTAGAAGATGCAGACCTAGAGCTGGCAGTAGAAACCTGTACTCAAGCGCGCCTCATCAATAATGGCGAAACCTGTGTCGCAGCGAAGCGCTTTATCGTGGTTGATAGTGTATACGATGAATTTCGTAAACGCATTATCGAAAAGTTTGAAAGCAAAAAAGCCGGCGATCCCATGGATAAAAGCTCCGACTTTGGTCCATTAGCGCGCAAAGACCTACAAGAGAAGTTGCATGAACAAGTAGAGGAAAGCGTGAATAAAGGCGCGACTATATCAGTTGGTGGTAAACTGCCAGCAGGTAAAGGTAGCTTTTATCCAGCGACTATTTTGGAAAATGTTAAAAAAGGTCAGCCCGCTTATGATGACGAGCTATTCGGTCCAGTCGCCTCGCTCATCCGTGCCAAAGATCAAGACGATGCCTTACGTATTGCCAATGACAGTCGTTATGGCTTAGGTGGTGCTATCTTCTCTAAAGATGAAGAAAAAGCCATCCGTCTCGCTCGTGAAGAGTTTGATACAGGCATGGTCTATATCAATGGTTACGGTCTTGCAAACCCAGCATTACCGTTCGGTGGGGTGAAAAACTCAGGCCATGGTCGTGAGCATGGTGGTTTTGGTATCAAAGAGTTTGTAAATATCAAAGGCCTCCATGTGCATAAAGGTCAATAGTTTTGAGTCACTTGATAGTTAAGCCGTTTTAAGTGTTTATTAGCTTATAAATACTAGAAAGCCCCGCCATTTGAACTGACCCCCATAAGTTGGACGCAACTTATGGGGTATTTTTATGCGTTACGATCTGGACTTTAAGATGCAAGTCATCGCATACTATCGGCAAGGACATACCGGAGTCGCAACAGCAAAGAAGTTTGGACTTGATAAAAAGATAATCTCTAGATGGGTTAAGCAATATCAAAGTGGCGGTATAGAGGCTATCAAGCCAAAGACAGGCAAAGCTAACTATAATAGCGAGTTTAAATACCAAG
>NZ_DFBY01000002.1:0-88463 GCF_002366815.1 Psychrobacter sp. UBA3068
CATGGGTATTTCCTCTTTTTTTGGGGTCAAGTGCTTAGCTCGTATAAATACGCTATCTAAGACAATCTTGACCACATTAAGATAATTGTTAAAAGGTCGCACATACTAATGTGCAGATATTATAAGAAAATCACGACCAATAACAAGTCTTTTAACAAGTTATTGGCGTATTCTCGACTGACAATATAGAGATCTGCTTTATATTGTCACCTTCAATAAACTTTTATTTACTCGTCATCATCTTTAGAGTTGTACTTAGAGATGATCTCAGCAGCAACTGACTTTGGAATTTCAGCGTACTTTTGGAATTCCATTGAGTAAGTAGCACGGCCTTGTGACATAGAGCGCATTTGCGTGGCATAGCCGAACATCTCTGCTAACGGTACTTCTGCACGGATCTGCTTAGTACCACCAGGTAAGTCTTCCATACCCTGTACTAGACCACGACGACGGTTAAGATCGCCCATGATATCACCCATGTAGTCTTCAGGTGTTTCTACTTCAACTTTCATGACTGGCTCAAGCAATGCTGGATCAGCTGCCATGAAACCTTTTCTGAAGGCCATAGAACCTGCCATTTTGAACGACAATTCATCAGAATCGACGTCATGGTAAGAACCATCATACAAGGTTGCTTTTACGCCAACGACTGGGTAACCAGCAAGTACGCCGTTTTTCATGCGTTCTTGAATACCTTTGTCGACCGCACCATGGAATTCTTTTGGTACTGTACCACCAACAACTTCTTCAGCGAACTCATACTCAACTTCGCCCGCTGGATCAAGTGGCTCAAGACGTAACCAAACGTGACCGAATTTACCACGACCACCTGTTTGACGTACGAATTTGCCTTCTTGTTCAACCGTATTACGGATCGTTTCACGATAAGCAACCTGCGGCGCACCGATGTTGGCTTCTACGTTAAACTCACGCTTCATACGATCCACAAGAATCTCTAGATGTAGCTCACCCATACCACTGATGATGGTCTGGCCAGATTCTTCGTCAGTATGTACACGGAATGATGGATCTTCTTTTGCTAAGCGACCCAAAGCGATTGACATTCTTTCTTGGTCAGCTTTGGTCTTAGGCTCAACGGCTAGAGAGATAACTGGATCTGGGAATTCCATACGCTCAAGCGTGATAACATTTTGCTCATCACATAGCGTATCACCAGTGGTCACATCTTTCATACCAACTAACGCTGCGATATCACCAGTACGGATCTCTGCAAGCTCTTCTTGAGAGTTTGCCATCATCTGTACGATACGGCCAACACGCTCACGCTTCATTTTAACTGGGTTGTAAACACTACTACCCTGCGTCATAACGCCTGAGTAAACACGAACGAACGTTAAGTTACCAACGAATTTATCGTTCATGATTTTGAATGCTAACGCTGAGAACGGCGCGTCATCTGACGCTTCGCGACTGCCTTCAGTTTCGTCTTTGTCATCAAGAATACCGCGAATTGCAGGTACATCGATTGGTGCTGGAAGATACTGAATGACCGCGTCTAGCATTTTTTGTACACCTTTGTTTTTAAAGGCAGTACCACAAAGTAGCGGGATAATTTCATTATCAATCGTCAACTGACGAATAGCTGTATTGATCTGTTCTACAGACAGCTCACCATTTTCAAGATACTCATTCATGAGCTCTTCGTTGGCTTCAGCCGCACTTTCTACTAGATGCTCGCGATACTCTGCTGCTTTTTCTTGTAGTTCAGTTGGGATTTCGCGTTCTTCGTATTGCATACCTTGAGACGCTTCGTCCCAATAGATAGCTTTCATAGTGACCAGATCAATAACGCCTTCGAAGTCATCTTCTTTACCAATTGGAATAACCAATGGGACAGGATTACCACCAAGACGGGTTTTGATTTGTTCAATAACACGATAGAAATCAGCACCAACACGGTCCATTTTGTTTACAAAAGCAAGACGTGGTACTTTATATTTGTTCGCCTGACGCCATACGGTCTCAGACTGTGGCTGAACGCCGCCTACTGCACAGTAAACCATGCAAGCGCCATCAAGTACACGCATAGAACGTTCAACTTCGATTGTGAAGTCAACGTGGCCTGGGGTATCGATGATGTTAATGCGATGTTCGTCAAACTGTTTTGCCATACCTGACCAAAAACAAGTGGTTGCCGCTGAGGTAATAGTAATACCACGCTCTTGTTCTTGTTCCATCCAGTCCATGGTGGCTGCGCCATCATGTACTTCGCCAATTTTGTGGCTAACACCGGTATAGAATAAAACACGCTCAGTAGTGGTCGTCTTACCAGCATCGATGTGCGCTGAGATACCAATATTGCGATAGCGTTTTAGGGGAGTTTTACGAGCCATAGTGTTTTCCTAGGAAAAGTCGTGTATATAATAATGTATTGTGTCTCTACCTCATACTCTATGACAAAGCGGTCAGCTTCGTAATATTACTTACTGATTATTGAGCCTAATACGGACAAAAAAAGAGCAAATACTAAGAATAGTGCGGCATCAAATTTGGGACGCTCTCCAATTAAACAGTGTGTTTTTAGAGAAGCATCTTGATAGACGTCCGCCATCTCCATTACTCACAGGCAAAGCCTATTTGTAACTGGATTAATGATGGCGGCAACCAATAGAATAAATAACAATGTAAGATTAATGGGCCTAAGCCCGTTAATCTAAAGCTACTATCAAACAGTAATGTAAAAGAGTAGCTTAGAAGCGGTAATGAGAGAATGCTTTGTTAGCATCTGCCATGCGGTGAACTTCGTCACGCTTTTTCATAGCAGCGCCTTTGCCGTCAGCAGCATCATTCAATTCGCCAGCTAAACGCAAAGCCATTGATTTTTCAGAACGCTTAGCAGCAGCTTCAGCTAACCAACGCATAGCCAAGGCAGTACGACGGGAGGGGCGTACTTCCATTGGTACTTGATAGGTTGCACCGCCAACGCGGCGAGCTTTTACTTCTACCATTGGGCGTACATTTTCAAGCACTTCTTCGAAGAAAGATACTGGATCTTCGACTTTACGCTTCTCGCTTACTGTCTCAAGTGCACCATAAACGATACGCTCAGCAGTAGATTTTTTACCATCACTCATTACATGGTTGATGAATTTTGCAACAGTTTGGCTACCGAACTTAGGATCTGGAAGGATCTCACGGGCAGCAACGACGCGACGTCTTGGCATAATAATTTTCCTTATCTTCAGGAGTGTCCAACATTCACAACATCACACGGGTCAACAGAATATAGTAGTGAGTTGTCAGTTAGCCTTACTGCATGGTGGTATGCTTTAAAGATGATTACTGATATAAAATTATTTATATACCCGTAATACTATCTGTGACACCAAACCCATGCACAGTTATTGGGTAGTGCAAAAAGCTTACTTAATAACGTTTAGTTATTAAACTTTAGGCTTCTTAGCACCGTACTTAGAGCGACCTTGCTTACGGTCTTTTACGCCAGCACAATCTAATGCACCGCGAACCGTGTGATAACGTACACCCGGTAGATCTTTTACACGACCACCGCGGATAAGAACAACACTGTGCTCTTGTAGGTTATGACCTTCGCCGCCGATGTAGCTTGATACTTCATAACCTGAAGTCAAACGTACACGACATACTTTACGCATGGCTGAGTTAGGTTTTTTTGGCGTGGTAGTATATACACGAGTACATACACCGCGACGTTGTGGGCACGCTTCCAACGCAGGAACTTTTGACTTTTCCTTGATGGTTTTGCGACCTTTACGAATCAATTGGTTAGTTGTTGCCATAAGGCATCCTTCTCCCGTTTGGTATAAAACAAAAAAATGGGGTACTGCGCTATCTATCTGACATTATGACAGATTTTGGCGCACCCATTTTTAGGACAGTGTATTATAAAGAGTTGTTGCTGCTATTTCAACCACTTATGAGTGATTGTGCTTTACAACATTTGATAGATATGCATTCAGCCTACTACTATACCACTTTATCTGTTTTTAATTAAAAATTGGCTAAAAAACAACCCACTAAACGAGATAGCAAAAGTAGAATAACGTATGGTGTGAGACACATCTTTAGCACTAAAAAGCAGTACTTTGTAATGACTAAATGGCGACACTGTCTTATTTTTCAAGTGAAATAAAACAGTGTCGCCACTATTAAGAAAAGATTACTGAGCTATTCTAACTTATCCGCCCCCTTTGCTGAAGCGTAAACCGCCAACTAACGGGCGTTCATATAAAACTGCTTTGCGCTACTTCTTGGCAGCTTTATCCGTATCATTTGATTGGCTAGCAGAGTCCGCTGACTCATCCACGCTATCCTTTTTTTTATTACTGTCTTTCTCAGTATCTTTTTTTGTTGTCTCTGTTGCTTGATCTTTAGCGTCTTGCTGATCATCACCCTGACTATCAGGAGCGTTATTAACTTCAGCTTCGCTACTACTGTCATCTGTGATAGCACGATTGGCAAGTTTTGCATCTGGCGCAAAAGTCGCTTGTGCCACGCCAATCACTTCATCCATGAGATGACTGTTGTAGCGCATGCCAATCACGACTGCTGTCGCTGGTAACAAGCGGCGCACCCACGTTAAATTAATTTGATCCAAATCAACTCCAACTTGATTGGCAAGACGATCAACTTGTTTGGCATAAAAATTCACGTTTTTATTTTTTAGACCTAGGTTTTTAAGCTCGTTGTGCAGACCATTGCTTTGGGCGTTATCAAGTAACCCTTTACCAATACCAATACCAGCCAGCAAGGCTTGTTTTTCTTGCATCTTACTCAAATCGGCACTGGCGAGTAGCTCATACGCCATTTTGACGCCTTGCTTACCGGTCAGAGGCTTGTTATACACAGCGCCTAGCTGATAAACCGTACGCAATGACACTAATAGCAACCACAATGTGTCAGCAAGTAGACCTGGTAGTCCCGCTAGACCTGTCAGGCCGCCCATCGTGGCCAATGCCCGATTTTGGTTAGCGATATCAGTAGCTAAGGCATAACGCTCTTCGTCATCTAAGCTGGCGATATTGGCAAAACGATGCTCATTAGGTAAATCAATTTGGCTCCATTGAGATGCAAGTTTTGCTACTTGAGCAAAAGCCCCATCGACAGTCGACTGAAAAAAGCTGTTTGGTACCACTTTTTTGGCATATTTACCGTAAGTCGCGAAACGTGGCCCCAATAATTGCTGAGTCGCTTTTAGGGTTTGCTCGCGAAACAAATCTTGTTGATAGTCTTCGTCACCCAAATTGACCGCTTTATAGTGGCGTGGTTTGCTTGTCTTAGCATTCATACTGTCAATCACGGCGCCCACACGCTCTAAGTTGTTACGAGTAAAAGAGCCGACAGTGTTGATACCTTTAGAGAGAGTGCTACGCTTTGCCATCGTGATATCCTTAATATGATGATTGGTTTTGTTTTATTATATACTAGGTCGCTAACCTTAATGAATACGTCATTTTAGCGAATCAGCTTGCTAGGTGTCAGTGCGAACAATGTTATTGCAATCACAAATTTTGTATCTAACCGTATCACTTACTTTATCAGTTGCATCGCCAATTATTTTTTCAGGTTTGCTTAGAGGCTTACTTCAAGATAATTTTTGATGTCAATCACAAGCACGCTACTGTTAACATTTTTGGCCTACAGACATTTAAGCAACTTCTACTAGAGGACACTATTTTGTCGCTATTTTGCACTTGTACAAAGATTTTGAGTGCTTGATACGTTATCATATGTCATCCGTTAAAGCCTGAT
The DNA here is from genome assembly GCF_002366815.1 of Psychrobacter sp. UBA3068. NCBI lineage: Bacteria > Pseudomonadati > Pseudomonadota > Gammaproteobacteria > Moraxellales > Moraxellaceae > Psychrobacter > Psychrobacter sp. UBA3068. The sequence goes on from NZ_DFBY01000002.1 coordinate 5,752, forward strand.
TGCAACGTCATTTTGTAGAACCGTTTGTGCCACTTGTACAACGTTTGATTGTATGATGACAGCAGTGAGGACTATAACAGAAGCATTTAACGCTCAAAAGCCCTCGTGGCAAGATGGTTGCCATTACAGAGGCATACGGTTGACGTTAAATAACGGGTCTTTAAAAACGATTATTAAAAGTAACGATAAAAAGTTGTTACTCATAAGGAATAGAATATGCGCCGCGTTGTTATCACTGGAGCAGGGATTGTCTCTTGTATCGGACATGATTTAGCCACTGTTACTGCCGCTCTTAAGCAAGGACAGTCTGGTATTACGTTTAACGACGCTTATGCTGAGCATGAGTTTAAGTCGCAAATTAGCGGTAGTATCAATCACTCGACGCTTGATACCAGCGGCATTGATCGTAAATTAAAACGGTTTTTTAGTGAGGCCAGCCTCTATGCGTATGTCAGCGCTTTAAATGCGATTGAGCACGCCGGCTTATCGCTTGAAACCATCAATAATAATCCGCGTGTGGGCGTGGTAGCCAGTTCGGGCGGAGCATCGACAGAAAATATCGTGAATGCTGTGGATGCGATGCGCGAAAAAGGCCTGCGCGGTGTTGGTGCTATGGCGGTGCCAAAAACCATGGGCAGCTCGGTATCAGCGGCACTGGCAACGGGACTAAAAATCCAAGGGGTCTCCTACTCCTTAACGTCGGCTTGCGCGACTTCAACCCATTGTATCGGTCACGCCGCTGAGCTGATTCAGCTAGGCAAAGCCGATGTGGTGCTCGCGGGCGGTAGTGAGGCTGAGCATTGGACACAGTCTTGCATGTTTGACGCCATGGGCGCCGTGAGTACCCAATATAATGACACGCCATCACTGGCATCACGAGCATACGATAAAGATCGTGATGGTTTTGTCATTGCCGCTGGCGGTGCCATGGTTGTCGTTGAAAGCTTAGAGCACGCCCAAGCGCGCGGCGCCAATATTTTGGCCGAAATCGTCGGTTATGGTGCCAGCTCCGATGGCGCAGAAATGGTCGCACCAAGCGGTGAAGGTGCGGTACGTTGTATGCAACAAGCTTTGGCCGAGGCAGGCTTGCAAAGTGTCGATTACATTAACAGCCACGGTACCAGCACGCCACTAGGCGACATCACTGAGCTAAAAGCCATTGCCAAGGTGTTTGGTGATGATGTCAGTAACGTCCCTGCCATCAGCTCAACCAAGTCTATGACAGGCCACAGCTTAGGTGCCGTCGGCGCGCAAGAGCTAATCTACTGCTTACTCATGCTACAAGAAGGGTTTATCGCCCCTAGTATCAATGTCGAACAGTTAGACCCTGCGGCTGAAGGATTTGATATTGTCACTCAAATGCGTGAGACCAATCTTGAGACGCTCATGAGCAATAGCTTTGGCTTTGGCGGTACCAACGCAACCCTAATCATCAAAAAGTTTGACGCTTAGCACATGCTCGCAGCAAACGATAATACCACTGAGCAGACAGACTCTGCCCCATCGCCAGCCAGTCAACCTAGCTGGCGTTTTGGTGATCTGCCTGCGGCCGAACTGCTGCCGCAGCTACAGCAATATTTGCTGACGCAAGATACTGAGCCAAACTGGCAACTGGTTTGGCTTAACAACGATGGGCGACCAGTGATTGGCTTATTACCTAAAGTAAGCTGGTCCATTTATCCCACTGATAAGCAATCTTCCCGTGATTCACTAAATACTTATAAGGTGGTCAAACATTGCCGCAGTACGGATGTGAGTAGCGGTACTAGCGCTAATAGTGGCCATGCTATCACGACAACTTATATGAGCTATCTAGAGTGGCAAGATGAACTTATCACTTATAGTAACGCTCAAGCAGCTGATAACGACACGTCATATATCAGTATCCAAGAAAGCCCCAAACCCAGTTACCACCATGGGCTAGTCGGTTTTATTGGTTATGATGTGGCCGCTCAAGAGCTAAGCCCGACAGCCAACATTAAACTGGCATCGCAGCCTTGTGCCGTATTGGGACATTACGATATTTATCTGACCCCAACCGATGAATGCAACAAATCAGTTTGGCAATTGAAAGTAAATAGAACCTATGATTACAACAATAATGATGAGAATAAGAATGCACTTGTAACAGCACTTATTTCCTACTTAGACGAATTAGATCAAAAATTGTCTGATAAGTCTTTAAATCAAACGCCGCTTAAAGCGTCATCACAACCTGCTCCATTAGCACTAACAGCACGATGGGCTAAAAATGATTACCAAAAAGTATTTGAACAAACCCAAAATTATCTACAGCAAGGCGACTGTTACCAGATCAATTTGACCCAAGAGTGGCACGGTTGTCTTGCCCATCAAAATAAACATGATGAACCACTATCAAAATCAAAAATCATTGACTATTTACCCGCTCTACATCGTAATACCAACGCACCATTTGCTGGGTATCTAGGCATTACGCATATTAGCAATGAAATCCATACTAGTGCACAAGACAATACCAGTAAGCAAAATAACCTTACTCAGCAAAAAAGTGATTTTGAACTATTAAGCTGCTCGCCAGAATTATTTTTTACCTTTAGCAAAGACAACGAGACTGGCAAGCACCATATCCGTACCAAACCAATCAAAGGAACGATGCCGCGTGGTGCAACGGCTGAACAAGACAGTATCTATAAACAGCAACTGATTGATAGTGAAAAAGATCGTGCTGAGAACGTCATGATTGTGGATTTACTGCGCAATGATTTGGGCAAATATGCCAAGATAGGTAGCGTTAAAGTGCCACAGTTGTTTGCGATTGAGAGCTTTAGCAATGTGCATCATATGGTCAGTACCATTAGCGCTGAGCTAAAAACCGACACGCATCCATTGGCCGTGTTATTTGGCAGTTTGCCAGCGGGCTCCATCACGGGCACACCCAAAAAGCGGGCAGTTGAGATTATCTCTGAGCTGGAGACCACACCGCGCGGCGCTTACTGTGGCACCATGGGCTATATGAATTTTGATGGTAGTGGTCAATGGAATGTGTTGATTCGTACCATTCAGGCCAACCTATCATCAGATAATGGAATAGATCAAGAAGGTCATGTCAGTTTATGGGCAGGCGGCGGTATTACCGTGGCATCCGATTGTGATGCGGAATATCAAGAGTGCTTGGATAAAGTCGGTAATCTGCTATCAGTACTCGCTCAAACAACGTAAGCGGATAACGGCAAATTTTATACCCCAGTATGGCAAAAAATACAGCCTGCTCAACATGATGTTGGCAGGCTTTTTTATTAATATGACCATCGTGATTTAGCTATCGATTATTACAGTGTCAATCGCGAACAAGCTGTTAATCAGTCACGGCTTCTGCATTTTTCTGCAACGCTTGTAACGCCTCTATCAAACGATTATTTTGCGCTGCCGTACCAACAGTGATACGCAAGTACTCGTTGATGCGCGGCTTATCAAAATGACGAACGATAATGCCTTGCTCACGTAACGCACTGGCCACCGCACTAGCGTTGCCATCTTTAGGACGGACAAATATGAAGTTGGCGTGCGATGGCAATACTTGATAATCCAGTGCTGTCAATTCTGCCGTGAGTGACTGGCGCAAATCGATCACCTGCTGACAGGTCTGTTCAAAATACTCGGTGTCCAAAACACTAGCGGTCGCCCCAGCTTGCGCCAATTTATCGAGTGGATAGCTGTTGAAGCTGTTTTTCATACGCGTCAGTGCTTCAATCAATGAAGCGTTACCAAAGGCCATACCCACACGCAGTCCTGCAAGCGAGCGTGATTTTGAAAAAGTTTGTGTCACAAGAATGTTATCGCAGTCATTAATAAGGCTCACCGCTGAGACCTGCGCGTCGGCGCTACCCGCTTCTACCTGAGCAAAGTCGATATAAGCTTCATCAATGACAATCACCGAATTAGAATGCTCACCAGCCAGCTTACGAATATCAGCAAGCGATAACAGTAAACCCGTTGGCGCATTAGGATTGGCAATGATGATACCGCTACACGGCTGACGATAGGCATCAGGGTCAATACTAAAGTCTTCTTCTAGGGGGATTTGTATCAGATCTACACCAAATGTTTGCGCGTACACGGGATAAAAGCTATAGCTAATATCAGGCGCTAACACAGGGCGCTCTTTTAGAAAAAAACTGGCAAACACGAGTGCCAATACCTCATCTGAGCCATTACCCACGAACACTTGGTTGACATCAAGATCATATAATTGTGCCAACACGGCACGCAAATCATCAGACTCAGGCGCTGGATACAAACGCAAGTCATCCGCTTGCTGCTCTAAGACCTTTGTGATTGCCTCCCCTACTTTTGGTGAGGGCGGAAACGGGTTTTCATTGGTATTTAACTTGCATAAGTTATCATGTTGCGGCTGCTCACCTGGGACATAAGGTGACAAGTTACGTGCTTTAGATGACCAAAGTCTGGTGTCTATCTTTAACTCACTCATAAGTTATCCTACTATTTGCCACAAAGACTATTAAACATAAATGTCAAAGGTAATTATTAAGGTGTTTTCACGGTAATCAAAACAAGTTACTGATAGCGATAACGAGCCGAGCGCGCATGGGCCTCTAGATCCTCACGCTGTGCTAAAATATCTGCCGTCTCCGCTAACGGCTTGCTGCCCGTTTCACTACAATAAATAATGGACGATTTTTTTTGGAAATCATAGACACCAAGCGGAGAAGAAAAACGCGCGGTACCCGAAGTCGGTAACACATGGTTAGGCCCCGCACAGTAATCACCAATGGCTTCTGGCGTGTGACGGCCCATAAAGATGGCGCCAGCGTGACGAATGTCATTAAGTAGCGCATCAGGATCATCAACCGACAGCTCTAGATGCTCAGGCGCGACTCGATTGATTACCGCCATGCCCTCACTGCGATCTTTCACTAAAATAAGCGCGCCCCGGTTTTGTAGAGAATCACGGGCGATATCAGCCTTTGGCAATTCGGCCAATGTTTTTTCTATCTCAACTGCGACTGCGTCTAACTGCTCGCTACTGGTCGTGACAAAGATGGCTTGAGCAATGCGGTCATGCTCGGCTTGCGACAGTAAGTCCATGGCTAACCAGTCCGCGCGATCTTGCGCCTCGCCCTCTGCATAGACCAGTACTTCTGAAGGGCCCGCAATCATATCGATGCCAACTTGGCCAAACACAGCACGTTTGGCCGCTGCCACATACTTATTGCCAGGTCCTGTGATTTTGTCCACGGCGGGTATGGTTTCAGTACCGTAGGCCAAAGCAGCAACAGCCTGCGCGCCACCAATGGTAAAAACGCGATCGACTTGTGCCAGATGCGCTGCTGCCAGTACCAAGGGATTAAGCACGCCTTTTGGCGCGGGCACGACCATAATGACCTCATTAACCCCAGCCACTTTGGCAGGAATGGCATTCATAAGGACAGAGGACGGATAAGAGGCCAAGCCGCCTGGCACATAGATGCCCACGCGATCAAGTGGCGTGACTTTTTGACCCAAGCGGTTACCCAGCTCATCTTCATACTGCCACGTCTCTTGTATTTGACGCTCATGGAATGTCTGTACGCGGTTCGCCGCCGTGGTTAACGCTGTTTTTACTTCATCATCAAGATTGGCAAATGCGTCAGCAAGCGCTTCCTTGGACAGCTCCAACTCTTGCATCGTCGTTGCTGGGTGCTGATCAAACTGCTGGGTCAACGCCAGTACCACACTATCACCATCATGGCGCACTTGCGCGATGATACGATCAACGGTCTTTAATAAATCGGCATCATTGACCGTTTCAAAAGCAAGCAGTTGGGTCAACTGACTGTCAAAGTCGGCATCTTGAGTACTTAATTGGCGCATGACTTAATCCTATATTCGTGCATAAAATACTGCTATAAAAATTAAAAACCTAAAACAAATCAAAGGTCGCAATGAACTGTACAACCGCTTATGTATGCTGATCTGACTCAGATTGTACTGAGTCTCTATTGTCTGATAAGTTTCTGGCAAGCAAATATAACAAAACCAGTTTAGCACGCTATGTCTATCATAGAGCGCCAAACTGGTTTAAAAATTCGTATAACAATGCTTTAGATTACCAATGACTGGTAGGGATTCATGAAGCGCTGGCAATACTGTTTTTAAAGCTATCCAAAATCGGCTCTAGTAACGCAAATTTACGTTTATAACTGACTTGATTGACGATAAGGCGAGAGGAGACATCACAGATATGATCACGCGCTTCTAGGCCATTCGCACGCAACGTATTGCCCGTATCGACCACATCGACAATCAAATCCCCCAAACCAACTAGGGGGGCAAGCTCCATGGAACCATAAAGCTTAATAACATCTACTTGCTGACCTTGGCTGGCAAAATAAGCGCGGGCTACATTGACGTATTTGGTGGCGATACGCAAACGACGATTGGGTAAGGGGGCATCCTTCACACCAGCGGTCATCAGCTTACATTGCGCAATCTGCAAGTCCAACAACTCGTAAACATGATTGGCACCATGCTCAAGCAGCACATCTTTACCTGCCACCCCAAAATCCGCCGCCCCATGCTCTACATAGGTTGGCACATCGCTGGCACGCAAAATTAACACACGTACATGAGGATTTGAGGTTGGAAAAATAAGTTTGCGTGATGCTTCCGGGTCCTCTAGCAAGTCGACACCAGCAGCACGTAGCAATGGCATGGTCTCTTCTAAAATACGACCCTTTGATAAGGCCAATGTTAAGCCTGAGAACTCATCATTTACTTCGTTTAATAAACCGCTGGCAGGTATTGATTTGATTGCTTCAGTCATAATGACATCGTGTCCATGTACAGTTGGTATCCCCACCGAAGAGGATACTTTGGTTTTATAAGGCTAAGCGTTGCATGGGATAAGGCCTGGTACGCCCATTTATACTAGTCTTTGGTATTGATACGCTCGATATTCACACCAAGGCCGCGCAGTTTATTTTCAACATCTTCATAACCACGATCAATATGATAAATGCGGTCGATTAAACTCTTGCCTTCAGCGGTCGCCGCTGCCATGACCAGTGACATGGACGCCCGCAAATCAGTTGCCATCACAGGCGCAGCCGTAAAGTTCTCGACCCCTTTCACCACCGCAGTGTGGCCGTCTACTTGGATAGAAGCGCCTAAGCGATTAAGCTCAGGCACGTGCATGTAGCGATTTTCAAAGATATTCTCGATAAAAGTACTGGTACCGTCGGCTAAGCAAGCAATAGCCATTAGCTGAGCTTGCATATCGGTGGGGAAACCAGGATGCGGCTGAGTGCGAATATCAACCGCCTTTGGACGGCCTTTCATTTGCGCACGAATCCAATCCTCACCTGTGGTAATAATCGCACCCATGTCTTCGAACTTTTCTAATACTGGGGTCAATAATAAAGCGGAGGTGTTTTTGGTCAATACATCCCCACGCGTCATCAACGCGCCAGCCAGATAGGAGCCGGTCTCAATGCGATCCGCTACCACCGAATACTCACAACCGTGCAGACGCTCCACGCCTTCGATCGTCATGGTCGAGGTACCAATACCGCTTATTTTGGCGCCCATGGCGACCAGCATGTTGGCCAGATCGACCACTTCTGGCTCAAGGGCACAGTTGCCCAAAACCGTCGTACCTTTGGCAAGAGCTGCCGCCATAATGACGTTTTCAGTACCGCCAACCGTGATCATATCAAACGAGAAGTTACAGCCAATCAGTTTGCCACCTTTTGGGGCTTGGGCTTTTACATAGCCGTTTTCTACGCTAATCTCAGCGCCCATCGCCTCAAACGCTTTTAGATGCTGATCGACAGGACGTGAACCAATGGCACAGCCACCTGGCAATGACACTTCTGCCTCGCCAAAACGTGCCAATAATGGCCCGAGCACTAGAATGGAGGCGCGCATGGTCTTCACCAAATCATATGGTGCATAGAAATTGTCGATACTCTTGGTATCACACGTGACCGTATCGCCTTCTTTTTTGATTTTAATACCCATGCCACCAATCAATTCAATCAGCGTTCGCACATCTTGTAGCGATGGTACGTTGTGCAATGTCGTTGGGGTCTCGGCCAGTATCATGGCTGCAAGTAACGGCAACGCGGCATTTTTGGCGCCTGAAATAGTAACTTCCCCTGCGATACGACTACTACCAGTGATTAAAAATTGATCCATAAAGGTGACAACCTAACGATGAGTATAAAAAATGGTGAAAACCAAACTGATTAAAACCCGCCACTTACCATGGCCAGTCTAAAAAATTCAGCCCTATAATAATGGTTTAGCTTTTTGCTTGAGCATCCCACTCAGCAGGCGTTAATGCTTGAATATTGAGGGCATGAATATCGCCACTCGCAATCTTATCATTGACTAACGCATAGACCGCTTGCTGACGCTGTACGGCGCGTTTGCCTTCAAAACTGGCATCAACCACACGTACATCAAACTTATTACCTTGGTTGGCCGCTTGAATAAAAGCGTCTGGGAAATGAGTCTGTAAAAATGCAATTAGGTCATCAGCGTTCATGCTCATAGAGTGTTCTGCCTTAAAGTAAAATGGGGTATAGATGTAAAGTGTGACATTATAACAAGAGTTTGCGTATCTTACAGTACTGTCTTACGCAACTGCATATGAGTGTGAGAAATCGCGTTACAGACAGCCAAAACCTCTATCAATGATCTCTAGGCAAAACACATAATAAAAGTTGACTATCTTAGCGTTTTATCCAAGTACGTTAATACTTGCGCGCGCACATCATTGACCCAGCGTAGGGGCGGCGCCATCGCCCCAATACTGGTGGCATGGCTTGCACCTTTGATCTCACCGTTTTCGACCGTGACACCCGCAGCTTGCAGCGCTTTAGTCATCTTAATAGTATTGGTCGCATGGACGACCTTGTCTTTTTCGGCTGTCAGTAATAAATATGGTGGCTGCGCGCCTTTAATTTGGCGATCGGGCATGACCTCATCTGGCGTCGCATTCGCCCCAAAGGCCGTCGCACTACTAAACTTACGAAAATCATAACTGTAAGGGCCCGCGATACCAATCACAGCGCTCAAATCTTTGGGTTCTATACCATAGGGCGCTAAAAAATCTTCATTAGCGACGGCAGCGACTGCGTTAAACGCCCCAGCAGAATGTCCGATCACGGCTAAACGCTCAGGGTCAGCATAAAAGCGCTTGGCGTTGTCATAGCTCCATGCAATCGCTTGTGCCGCATCTTTGACATAGTCCGGATAGACGTGCTCAGGTGCTTTGCGATAATTGATGACTGCCGTCACATAACCTGCTTGAGCCAAGCTTTGGCCAACAAAAGCGTATTCTTCTTTATTACCGCTTTCCCATGAGCCACCATGGACAAACACCACCATTGGATAAGTGGTATTGATCGTGCTTTGGTTTTTCATCGCTTGCGCCAACGGCTTAGGATAATAAAGGTCTAAGTCTTGTGAAGGCTCATCACCGTACAAAATATTTTTGCTTACACCGACACCACTATTAGCCGTGATACCGTTGACGATGGCCAAAGCGGACAGTGCTTGTGCTTGCTGTGTGGCCAATACCATCCCGCCTACCGCTAATGCCGCAGTAACACCTTTACCAGTGAGTTTAAACGCCCGCGCTTTGTTAGATGAGCTTTCTTTAGCTGAACCCTTCATAGCCCCTATTCCTATATATGTCACCATTGGATAGTAGAGGGGGTAGCGCTTACTATTATGCTGTTGGTGCTGCCCCCTCTACTTTTACTGCTCATATCTTACGTACTGACAAAAAGTTTATCGTGCTTTTACTGTTATCACGGTTAGGTTTATTGTCATTAAAAACCCCACGCTATTGACTACTATAAACACGAAGTAAAGACTCTACTCTGTTTAAAATAAATCGACTGTGTGAACAACCGCTGTTGCTCTACCTGCTTGATAAATACCAGCATTCAATAACAACATTTTTTATCACGAGAGTTTTATCTCAAGTCGACTTTTACGCAACGGTCATTACTGACCCTGATAAAGATCAATGTATGGGCTTGATGACGACTGGTCGACAGTAGCCTCTTCCTCTGTGAGGATAATCGGCGTCGCAGTACTAGTAACGTCTGATGTGGGTACATTATTGGCGCTCGACACTGCTGCACCTTCAACTACTGGCACTGCGGCAGGGCGGGCCAAATTATTCTCATACATAATATCGTCTTCACCAATTTTGACGCCTCTATCATCGACGACCGTCGTCAGTAACACCAGCTCTGTCACCCCAACCGTGCTATTGGCGATATCAATTAAGTAACTCTGCTGAGTAGGGGTCATACGCCCCATAATATAAACCACCCCATTATTGGTCACCGCTTTAATCTGTGACGCTTTAACCCCATCACTTGTGGCCACTTTTGCCAGTAGTTTTGAGGTGATATAACCGTCATGGACAGTCGAGCTATAGCCTTTTGAGGCACTCACTTCCAGCTCGTTATAGACGCGGCGCACATCTGGCATAGAGTTGACGACTTTTTCTACTTCTGCTTTGATCGCTTCAGTCGGTACTTCGCCTGTCAGTAACACTTCACTGTTGAAGCTATCGATGCCCATACGACTGGTTTGTTGCAGATCTTCTCTTAAGCCGTAAATATTGATTTTGGCCGTGTGTTCAATACTTCGATCAAGCAGACGCTGCGGAATGGTGCGCTCAGTCATTGGCACGCCATAAGTTCCTTCAGTACTGTTGGTTAAGTAGTTGGTGGTACAGCCAGTACTGACCACACTAGCCATCAACATCACCCCTATCGCAGTGCGACGTGATGAACCAAAAATAGCCGTGCGCAAATGCAGACGTGTCATAGTTTACCTCTTAGAGCATGGTTGTGACGATTATATAAACTCGGTTAAGTGAGCAAGTCTTAATCTAGTAGCGTTGAATTTAGCTACTTTACTTAATTTTTGCGAGTGGCGGTTAGGTTTTTGGTAACGGTCATGGCTTGCCAGCCTCTATTACCATGCGCTCGCTATAAAAGCGCCTTTGAGCCATTCTGGTTGACTGTCTGCCAGTTGCTCTTTTGGCGATGTTTTACCGGTGGTGTTATAGGCAATGACATCAAACCGGCAGTCATAATGAGCGTACTCAGGATGCTGCTGCAAAAAACACTTGGCGGTTTTAATGACTTTACGTTGCTTGCTCATCGTGATGCTGAGCGCCGCATCACCATAATCTGAACGCTTCCGCTGACGAACTTCAATAAATACCAGCGTTGACCATGCTGACCCTGTCTCAATCATGACCAAGTCTAGCTCACCGATTTTTGGCTGTTGCCAGTTTTGTGCAATCAAACATAGTCCTTGCGCTTGCAAAAACTCACATGCCTGCTGCTCAAACCGGCTACCCTGACGCTGTGTGGGTGAGGTTAGGGTCAAGGCTTTATGGAGTGGTTTATGATTTGCCATGATGTTGCTTGGTCTGGTTAACATTTCAGAATTATCATAGCACAACATGCTAAACTAGCCACTTCTGCGCTATCTACTCTCGAAATCTATGGGATTATTCACTCACTATTTGACCGAAAAAACGGTAAATAACGACTGTCTCTAATGGCGCACTATTATTTTTAACGACCCGAGGTTTTCATGTCTATCCCTACTGCGATGCCAGCTTGTCTTTATATCGTTGCCACGCCGATTGGTAACTTGACCGACATGACCCCGCATGCGATTGATATTTTAAAGCAGGCCGCTATTATCGCCTGTGAAGACACCCGCACCTCAGGTAAGCTGCTGTCACACTTCGGTATTGACACCAAAGGCGGCAAAACTGACGACACGAAAGATTTATTGAGTCATGATGCCGATACGACGCCCAAGCAAAAAGGCCACAATAAGCTTTGGGCTTATCATGAGCACAATAGCGCTGTGCAGACTCCTAAGATTATTGAGATGATCGGGCAAGGTTACTCGGTCGCCTTAATCAGTGATGCCGGCACGCCACTGGTCAGTGACCCAGGTTATCAATTGGTGCAGGCTGCACACGCGGCAGGCGTTACGGTATCCCCTATCGTGGGTGCATCTGCTGCTATTGCTGCCCTGTCGGTCGCAGGTCTTCCATCAGACCGTTTTAGCTTTATTGGCTTCTTACCAGCCAAAGCCCATGGACGCCAAAAACAACTGGCCACCTTAGACACACGCACCGAAACCCTCATATTTTATGAAGCGCCGCATCGTATCGTCGCCAGCCTAGAGGACATGGCGACTATATTTGGTGCAGAGCGCGAAGTGACTTTTTGCCGTGAGCTGACCAAAACTTTTGAGACAGTACATAAGAGTACACTTGGAAATTTGGTCGACTTTGTAAAAGCAGACGACAACCAACAGCGTGGTGAAATCGTTGTGGTCGTCGCTGGTGTCAGCGCGGCAAAAGACGCTGACGATATCAGCGCTCATGATGCACTATTGCAGCGTCTGTTAGAGGATTTATCAGTGAAAAAGGCTGCCGCGTTGGCCGCTGACATTACGGGCGTAAAAAAGAATGCACTCTATCAGCGCTTGCTTGCGTTACAGGCTGAATAGTTGTCCATAATAAAAAAGATGTAGGTTTACAAATTAATTGAGGAGAGGTAAGCAATGTACGACGTAATGGCAATAGGTAACGCGCTGGTTGATCACGAATATGTGCTGTCGGATGCCGCATTAGAAGAGACAGATCTAACCCGTGGCAATATGACATTAGCAGCTATCGAAGAGCAACAGCAACTACTGGCTTACTTCAAGCTTGCTGAGATTGAGCCATCAAAACAAGCGGGTGGCGGCTCAGCAGCCAATGCAATGTATACCTTTGCCAGCCTAGGGGGTAAGCCTTTTTATGCGTGCCGTGTCGGTGATGACACGCAAGGGGCCTTTTACCTAAAAGACCTGCATGACGCAGGCGTGGCAACCTCGGACAAATCCATACACGCAGGCGGTGTGACTGGCTCATGTGTGGTCGCCGTCACAGAAGATGGTGAGCGCACCATGCAAACCTATCTTGGCACGTCAAGCGAGATCACGGCTGACAATGTCGATTTTGATGCCCTGATGCAGGCTGACTGGCTCTACCTAGAAGGCTACTTGGCTATGTCTGAGAGCATTCAACCAGCGATGACTCAGTTGCGGCAACAAGCCGGTGTCCATAATGCAAAAATCGCCGTGAGCTTTGCCGATCCAGCGGTGGTAAAGTTTGCCAAAGAGGGCTTACTTAACATGCTGGGCAATAAAGTCGCCGTGATATTCTGTAATAGTGAAGAAGCCAAGCTGTTTACCGATAAAAAACAAGTCAAAGCCGCCGCACGTGCATTGCTTGATTACTGCCAAACAGCAGTGGTGACGGATGGTGCCAATGGCGCGGTCATCGCACGCAGGTCTGATGACGAGTCAGAGATTGAAATTCATGATATTGCGACACCAGTGGTGGCCAATGTCATCGACACCAATGGCGCTGGTGATAACTACGCTGGTGCCTTCTTATATGCTTTATCTCAACAGTATAGTTTGCCAGAGTGTGGGCGTCTTGCCAGCGAAGTATCCGCACAAGTCATCCAACAATTCGGTCCGCGTCTGGCCTCACAAGATTATAGAGATATCGCGCAACGTGTGCTAACCGCTTAGTCACTGAATGCGTGTGTGACGTGAATAAAAAAGCCCATATCAAATCGATATGGGCTTTTTTATTTGTTCGCTAGGACTGCTTAAATAATGTGCTTCATTAAATAAGCAGTCTTTAATTAAGCAGAAGCCAAGGCTTGCGCCAGATCAGCCTTAATGTCTTCGATGTGCTCGATACCGATAGACAAACGTACCATGTCTGCACTCACGCCCGCCTGCTCTAACTCTTGACCATTTAATTGGCGATGGGTCGTCGTCGCTGGATGACAGGCCAATGATTTGGCATCACCGATATTCACAAGACGGGTAATCAATTGTAGCGCATCGATAAAGCGCGCCCCTGCTTCTAGACCACCTTTAACCCCAAAGGTCAAAATGGCAGAAGGCGTGCCTTTCATGTATTTTTGAGCAAGTTCATGTTCAGGATGATCTGATAAACCCGCATACTTTACCCACGCAACCTTATCATGGTCACGTAGGTATTCCGCCACCGCCTGCGCATTCTGTACATGACGCTCCATACGTAGGCTGAGCGTCTCCATACCCTGCATAATACTAAAAGCATTTAACGGGCTAAGCGCGGCACCAGTGTTACGTAGTGGCGCCACACGAGCACGCGCGATAAAGGCTGGCGCGCCCACGTCTTTGACAAAATTGACACCATGATAGCTGGCATCTGGTGTGTTGAGTAACGGGAAACGCTCAGGGTAATCGCCCCAAGCAAACTGACCACTGTCGACAATCGCACCGCCAATTGATGTCCCTGTCCCGCTCATGTACTTGGTCAATGAATGAATTACAATATCAGCCCCGAACTCAAACGGGCGACATAACGCAGGTGTAGCTACTGTATTGTCTATTACGACTGGCACACCGTATTCGTGAGCGATGTCACTGAGTGCCTGAATATCCACGATATTCCCCAGTGGATTGCCAATACTCTCTGCAAAAACCATTTTGGTTTTGTCATCGATTAAGTCACGAATCGCTTCAGGATTTTTGTGATCAAAGAAGCGCACTTCGATTCCTTGGCGCGGCAGGGCGTGAGCGAACAAATTGTAAGTACCACCATATAGAGTCGATACCGCGACGATATTATCCCCCGCTTCACAGATGGTCTGAATCGCATACGTGATGGCCGCCATACCAGACGCCACAGCCAGCGCACCGATACCACCTTCAAGCGCCGCCACACGTTCTTCTAGCACGGCATTCGTGGGATTCATGATACGGGTATAGATATTGCCCGTGACCTTTAGGTCAAACAAATCTGCCCCATGCTGAGTATTGTCAAAGGCATACGAGCTGGTGTGATAAATGGGCACTGCCACCGCTTTGGTGGTCGGCTCGACGCTATACCCTGCATGAATCGCCAGTGTCTCAAGACGCGGGGTATGCTCATTTTGCTTAGTCGGTTGTCCGTCACTCATATTGTGCTCCTTGTGTTCATTCACTATCAATTAAATACTTAAACAGCAAAAAACGCTGAAAAATTCCTATTAAAACGCCTATTACTAAACAATAGACACAAAAAAAAGCTGAGTTAATCATAACTCAACTTCTTTATGAAAAGAATAGCCAATTATTCAGCACTTAATGACAAAAAGTTATAAGTGAAAAATATAATGGACATACTTATCGATTGATAGCAGCCAGTTAGCCTTTATTTATAGTAGGCATTCTCGGTACGCGTGTGGTCAGTATCATCAATCACTTGAGTCAGCTCGGGTATTTGCTGCTTTAGCTGTACTTCCACACCTTGACGCAATGTCATATCAACCGCTGAGCAACCTTGGCAACCACCACCGAACTTCAATACAGCCGTCAGGCCAACACCTTCTTCATCGATCAATTCAAGCAGCTGTACGTCACCACCATGCGCGGCTAAACCTGGATTAATCTCTGATTGCAACACGTAATTGATGCGCTCTTCCACACTGGCATCCGCGCCCACTTTGGGTACTTTAGAGTTCGGTGCGCGGAAGGTCAGCTGACCACCGAAACGGTCTTTATTATAATCAATCACCGCGTCTTCTAAATAAGGAACTGATGCCGCCTCGATAAAAGCAGAGAAATCAGCATACGTAAAACGCAGATCAGCGCTGTCTTCTTCACCAGGCTGGTTATACGCCATACAGCACTCTGCACGCGGGGTACCAGGATGCTCAACGAAGATACGCACACCGATACCATCGGTATCCTGCTTAGATAATAACTCCGCCAAATATCCTTGGGCTGACTCGGTAATCGTAATATTGCTTTTTGCTTCAGTTTGCTCAGTATCTAGCGCTGACTCATAGTCTGCTGACTGGTCCAACTGGCTATCAGCTTGGTTGTGCTCACTCATAATATTTCCTATACGTTATGACACAAATGCGATATCTATCAGGGCTACTGTGTCGTGAATGTGGTTATATCTTGAATTTGGTTTGATGTGATTTATGGGGATTATCAATTATCACGGCCTATCGGCTTGAAGCACTGACCGCCGTTGTTATCACGTTTTTACAAATCTATGGCGACCATTATACCGCACTTAAACGATAATTCCGACTGCGCCACTGTGATTTAAAGCACAGCGATACCTAATGACTTATATCGGTTTTTTTAATGGCACTTATTATTTAGTGACACTTATTGTTTAATGGCTTTATCTAGACCACTTAAGCAACGAAAGCACAAAAAGTACTACTATAAAAACAGCTTGTTTGGTCATTGATACGTCACCCTCTATATAAAGACAACGGCAAGCATTATCAAGCGCTCTCAACATCTAACGAACAAAGCCGTGTGGTTTGACAGACAGGTTATAGTCAATCCTAAATAAAACAGACACACACTATGCCGCGGGCTACTGGTATTGATTGCCCGTCGCGTCGAGCGACGTAGGCACAGCACGCAACGGAGATTAATACCAGTAGCACTGTACCTATTTTAAAGTGTATTAACTATGTATGACGGCAACACTGAAAAAGACCTTTTTCTACGCTTATCACATCATCACACCTCTAAACATCTTTACACTTGTCAGCCAGTGATGGGCTGTGTCAGTATTGGCCGCATTACTTATTTTTAACCAATGAAAATTTTTAACCAATGAAACTTGAGTAGTAGGAAATTGGCGCATATGAGTGACTCATCAGAACAACATTCAGATAAGAAAAACGATAAACACTATCGTTACTTGGTGTTTATCGGACGTTTTCAGCCGTTTCATCGAGGGCATAAAGCGGTCATCGACGAGGCATTAAAACGCTCGGATGAGGTGATTATGCTTATCGGCTCAGCTAACCTTCCTCGTAGCTTACGCAATCCATTTAGCGTGGCTGAGCGTGCCGCGATGATTAAGGGCGCATACTCGGCAGAGGAAGCCGCGCGTATTCACTGCGTCGGGTTAGATGATGCGCTCTACAATGACACGCGCTGGCTGCAATATGTGCAAGCTGGGGTAAAATCTGTCACAGGCGACTTACAAGCTGACATCGGTTTGATCGGCCATTCAAAAGACAGCTCATCGTATTATTTGTCGCTCTTTCCAAACTGGGCATCGGTTTCTGTCCCCAATTACCACAACCTGTCCGCCACTCCTATTCGTGACAGCTACCTGATGGGCGCGACCCCAACGCCTGATCGCACCCCAGAATCAACGCGCAAGGTCTTGAACGATTTTAAAAAAACAGCTGAGTACCAACAGCTGCATGAAGAAGCAGATTTTATTGATAAATACAAAAGACAGTGGGAGTCTGCGCCTTATCCCCCTACCTTTATGACAGCTGATGCCTTGATTGTACAGTCAGGGCATATCTTGTTAGTCGAGCGCCGTAGCATGCCAGGACGTGGACTTTGGGCACTACCAGGGGGTTTTATCAATCCAAAAGAGACGCTGTTTGATGCGTGTATCCGCGAGCTACGCGAAGAGACTCAACTTAAAGTACCTGAGCCCGTTTTGCGTGGCTCTTGCCACAGTCAGCATACCTTTGACGATCCTTATCGCTCAGCACGCGGTCGCACGATTACGCAAGCATTTTACTTTCAGCTTAAAAACGATCCAAAAGGCTTACCCAAAGTAAAAGGCGGCGACGATGCTGCTCAGGCATTTTGGTTACCATTAGCTGAGCTTGATGCCAAAATGATGTTTGAAGATCATTACGCGATTATCACCAAAATGGTTGGGTTATAGCCTTTTTTTGTCGTTGACGGCTGATACGTTATTTACCAGTGGTTCACTAATGACAGTCTGTGTCATTTATTTTATATACTTTTATGCCAACGCCGATAGACGTCAATGGTTAATCTAACCGCAGTTGATCTTCATGAAAGCAGCTGCGATATCTAAAAGCAGAGGAGTTCTGTGATGTACACCAGTAATTTGAATAACTTAATACTCAATAGTGACAGCTATAAAACCTCACATTGGGTGCAATACCCAAGCGGTAGTGACTATCTGTCGAGCTATATTGAAGCGCGTAAAGGCGACTACGATGTGGTGTTCTTTGGCTTACAAGCCTTTATTAAAGAGTACTTAAGCACCCCTATCACGCATCAAGACATTGACGAAGCCGAAATGGTCATTCAAGCACATGGCTTGACCTTTAACCGTGCTGGCTGGGAGCGTTTGGTTGACAAACACAATGGTTATTTGCCACTACGTATCGAAGCTGTACCCGAAGGCAGCATCGTGCCCGTATCCAATGTGGTCTGCCAAGTCATCAATACCGATCCTGAGTTTTACTGGCTACCCAGTTATATCGAAACGGCCCTATTACGCGCGATTTGGTATCCCTCAACGGTCGCTAGTGTCTCGCACTACTGCAAATGCATCATTCGTCAAGCGCTAGAAAAGTCAGCGGACAACACAGAATCGCTCACTTTTCGTTTGCATGATTTTGGCGCGCGAGGCGCTTCTAGCCAAGAATCGGTCGCCCTCGGCAGTTTGGCGCATTTGGTGAATTTTTCTGGCACCGATTCTATGACTGCGCTGGTTGCTGCCAGTCGCTGGTACCAGATGGATAAAGACATGCCAGCGTTTTCTATCCCAGCGGCCGAACACAGCACCATGACGGCATGGGGACGTGACGGCGAAACCGCCGCCTTTGCCAATATGATTGAGCAGTTTGGTGGTAAGGGAAAAAGTTTTTCTGTCGTCTCTGACAGCTATGACTTGTGGAATGCCATTGACAATGTGTGGGGTGGCAGCTTAAAAGACGAGGTAAAAAACATGGGCGGCACCTTGGTCATCAGACCAGACAGTGGCGACCCTGCTAAAGTGGTTCGTGAGGCGTTAGAGCGTTTGGCGGTGAAGTTTGGTACGAGCATCAATAGTAAGGGTTATAAAGTACTGCCGGACTATGTACGCGTCATCCAAGGCGATGGCATCAGTCCACAAAGCTTGAGTAAGATTATTGATGTGGTGATGAAAGCAGGCTTTAGCGCTGACAACGTGACGTTCGGTATGGGCGGCGGCTTACTACAACAAGTCAATCGCGACACCATGAGTTGGGCGATGAAAGCCAGTGCTATCTCTATCGATGGGGCATGGAAAGACATCTACAAAGACCCTGTGACCAGCCGCTCTAAACGCTCAAAAAAAGGGCGCTTAGCCTTGATAAAAGACAGCAGCGGCGCACTAAAAACCATCAAAGCTGAGGCGTTGGCCACAGTTTCTGACAATCTGCTACGGGATGTCTATATCGATGGTGAATTATTAATCGACGACAGTCTTACCACTATTCGGGAGCGTGCAGGATGGTAGCAATATGATAAATAGCAATAAAGTAACCTCTGTCGCAAGAGATGTGCTCCTCGCCCCTGTGTACTTGTATCAAGGGCGCAAAATCAAGCGTGATACCGTACGCCTACCTGAGCCAAATGGAGAAAGGCACGGTCATGTGTCATTACCAGAAGCTACCATTACGGCCAAAAATAAGCGTAAGCCAACACTAAATCTCATGATTGTTGGTGACTCGGCAGCAGCGGGGGTTGGTAGTCAGACCCAGCAAGAGGCGCTAGTCGGCAAGCTGATTCCCATATTAGCGCAGCAGTCCGATATTTGTACCCAGTTTGATGAGTTGGTCTGGTCGTTGCAAGCGACCACTGGCCATACCAGCTTTGATATCTTGCGTAGGCTCTATGTCCTACCTCCGCCCAGCCAGCCTGTTGATGTGATGGTACTGAGTGTCGGGGTGAATGACACGACCTCTAACGTCTCTGTGCATAAATGGCAACAGCAAATTAAAGACATCATTGCTATCGCTCAGCGTAAATTTGGCGTACGCGAACTGATTTTTTTAAGTCTACCGCCGATGGCACAAATGCCGGCGATACCTGCCCCGCTCAATAACTTTGTTGGCGCAAAAGCCTCAATTCTTGACAAGGTATTGCAGCAAGAGTGTGCTGCTAATGACAGCGTCACCTATATGGCAACCGACTTTCCACGGATGATAGAAGAGCACGCTAATGGCGAGCCAATTGATATCGCAGTCATGTTTGCCAGTGACGGTTTTCATCCCAGCAGCCTCATGTATGGTTACTGGGCGCAGCAGTTGGCCGAACGAATCATTCAGGTGCTTGATGCTTCCACGTCTTAGTTTTCTAGCTGTAAAACAGGGGGGATTTACTTTTAACCACCCAATAAAAAACCGCTGACTCATCAGCGGTTTTTTATGGTTTAGCGAACGACCTTTACACAATAAGTGTAAATTATTCAGCAGAATCAGCGGCTTTCTTGCTACGGCCACCGAATGCACCAAAGCGTTTGTTGAAGCTAGCAACACGGCCTTCAGTAGAGGTTTTACGCTGCTCGCCAGTATAGAACGGATGCGATGCACTTGAGATATCAAGTGGGTAGTATGGGTATTCTGTGCCTTCGTATTCACGAGTGGCTTTCGTTTTAACGGTTGAACGAGTCAAAAAGAACACGTCAGCGTTAGTGTCATGGAATAAAACTTCTTGGTAATTAGGATGGATATCTTTACGCATAATAAACTCTCTAGGTCCGATGTATGTAGCGTGATTTTTACACCATCTTTATGGTGGGTCAAACCAGCAATGACATACGTAACTGAGGCACTAAGGACATTTATAAGAATGGCAACTGCGTCACTGGCTTATTCCAGCACAGAGCACCACACCCCTGCTCACTTAGCCTTTCCCCAGCGGGAAAATCAAAACGCGATTTTAACGGTTTTCGACGTTCTATGCAAGCAGCAGTTATGAGGGTTATATGTGATAAGTTGTCAGCAAAACAACCCCGGTATTGAGATATACGGTTTATACCAGTACAATATTCCATTAGGTAAGATAACCAATCCTATCTGATGTTATAGATTAATTTAATAATAGTAGTTTAAAGGGAGAGGTTTGTCATTCACAAAGGACATGGGTAATGAGGTGAGTGACTACCTAGGCTCTACCCCCGACTGCTTTGGTATGATACGGGCTTCTCTACTAACTATTAGCCTACATCAATAAACGACCGTCAATGAATGAACGCTCAATTAATGCACACTCAATAAGGATACGCTAATGATAAACGCTGTAATGAAAAATACCGCAAAAGCCCTGCTATTCAGCTCCACCCTTGCTGTTACTACCATGGCTAGTGCTGCACTTCCGAGTCAATGGCAGTTAGACGACTCGCATACTCGCGTCGGCTTTTCTGTTGAACATATGGGATTTTCTACCGTTATGGGTCACTTTAGTGATGTAGAGGGTACCGTTCAATTTGACCTTAAAAACCCAAACCAAGCCCAGCTTAACTTTGTCATTGATACCGACAGTATTGACACTGCTTGGAAAGCGCGTGATGAGCATCTAAAAACCGATGAGTTTTTCAATGTTGAAAAATATCCTACCATGAGCTTTAAATCGACACAGGTTAACTTTATAAACCCACAACAAGCAAAAGTAACCGGTGACTTTACTTTACTGGGTCAAACCAAACCAGTAACGCTTAACCTAACGTTAAAGAAAGTCGCTAACAGTCCAATGACCAATGAGCCTGTTATTGGCTTCCGTGCGACAGGGACTATCGATCGTACGGCTTATGGTATGGATGCGTATTCTCAAGGCGTTACTACCAGCGTGCCTATTCAAATAGATGGTGAATTAGTAGAGAAAAAAGCAAAATAGTCCTAGCTTTTAGACTAAAAAAGAACATTGTTCTCTTTGATTAAAATAAAAAAGCAGCCACTTTGATGGTTGCTTTTTTGATCCGGCTCAATCATAAATCTCACGTATGGGCGAAGCATTAGTTGGTTTTAACGACATGCCAAACGCCAAGTTTGTTATCGCCATTTTGGTCGCCAACTTTTGTGTCATTGGCATAGAAGTATAAAGGCTTGCCATTCACTGCCCACTGGTATTTGCCGTCTTCACGTTGAAACGCTGCAAATTGACCAGAAGCTTGTGCGTTACTAGGCGCCATAAATGCCGGCCACGCCAACAAACATGCAGAACCGCACTCTGATTTATTCATAGAATCTTTGTCAAAAGTGTACAAGGTCATATGGTTAGTGGCATCGACTAGTACGCCGTTTTTACTGGCTACTGGCGCCGTATTTGTCGTGGTGGCTTGCACCTCATGCATGCCAGAATCATCATTACCGAATACATTGTTTAACGTTGAACACCCACTAAGCGTCAAAACACCAGTGAGCGCAGATAACATAAGCACACGTTTCATAGTAACTTCCTTATCGTTGTCATTGTCATTGTCGTTTTCATTGTCATCGTAAATTTTTATTTAAATGTCTTCTTATCGTTTATCACCTAGACGGCAATAAAGAGCGGTTTGAACCTAGCTTTGTGCCATTTTAATATAGCACATGCTTTTAGAAAGTCGGCTCTAGCCACCCCCGAATTTACAAAAGCGTATCATTTTTAACAATTGAGTATACGAGCGTCTTAACGGTACAGACGCCAGCTCTCCACCCAGTTCTAATAACAAGGTGAAGCGTATGCAAATGTGTATTGCGGTTTGCTATTGTCCATTTTGTACTGATGAGCTTAATTTTGCCGCCACTCCTCTATCACTGATAAAACCGTCTCTATTCGTTGACAAAACTCATGTATCTCCTTACGTATTTGCCGTTACTTTGCTTGTAGTTTTTCGTAGAATATCGTCACGCAAATTAAGAATTACTAAACAGTGATAGATGTGACCATTGCGGCTTAATATAAGTATTGAACTTGACGAGCTTTGCACGCATATCAGCACTCACAAACTCATTAATGAATACGCCGAGCATGACCTGATGGGGATGCTATCAAGGATACAACAACGATAATGACTCACTCTACGAATAAAAAACCCGTTCATGCCGGCAAACGCGTCGGCATTCTCGGTGGTGGGACGGCAGGCGCAACCATTGCTATTCGCCTAGCCGCGCTAGGGCTTGAAACTTACTTATTTGAAAAAAATAAATCACTTATCGATGGGCCGCCGATGTGTCATTTGCATGCGGGTGGCAATCTTTATCGTGAGATTCCTGATGAGGACTGCGTTGCGCTCCTCAAGCAGTGTATCGATATCTTGCGTCTTTATCCTTATACCATCGATGTACGCCCCACCGTGTTTGCCGTCCCCACTCGTGATGAAGGCCTGCCCGAGGACTTGTTGCCGCGCCTTGATATATTGACAGACGCTTATCGCGACCTTATTTCCCAAGATAGCAACAATAAAGTATTGGGTGAGCCTGAGAACTACTATCAACTATATAGTCATGAACAACTGACTGAATTGGCTGAACGTGAGCAAGTCGCTGTGCCAAGTACCGTTGACGAATGGATGATACCGGTTGCGAAGTACTTGGATTTAAGCAAAGTCAAGTTTCCGCTGATTGTCGTACAAGAGTATGGTTGGAATATTTTTCGTTTAGCTGCCTCTGCTCAGTTGGCGTTAGAAGGTGATGAGCATGCTCACGTCTTTACTGATACTCAGGTTAAGCAAGTCCTGCCGGTCGATTGTGAAAACTGCTCAAACGCGGATCACCATGTCACCAAATGGCGCATCGACTATCAGCAAGCGGCTGTTTCCGACTCTGCATCTGAGGCCATCGAGGTAGATTACTTAATCAACGCGTGTGGCTTTCGTACTGGCGTAATCGACGATATGGTCGGCGTAAAAGTCACCCGCATGGTCGAGTTTAAGTCTTCTTATATTACGCATTGGGAGGATACTGGCGGCCAGATACCGGAGATTATTGTTTATGGTAATCGCGGTACACCCGCAGGTATGGCGCAGCTTACCCCTTATCCAGGCGGATACTTTCAAATACATGGTATGAGTAAGTTCATCACCCTATTCGATGATGGACTGGTCGCTTCTAGTAAAGACAGCGCCCAACCAGAGTTGCCTCAGCAATACGTCCATTATATCGAAGAGGGCTGGGATAAAGCACCGCTACAAGCGCGTAGCCAGCAAGCCATCAATCATATAGCGGAGTTTGTACCGACGTTCCATAGTGCGCGCACAGTCGGTAACGCCTTATATGGTGGGCAGCAAATCCCCGGTCAAGACGATACGTTGCGAGTTGCTGATGTGAGCCTGTATTCTAATATACGCTACGCCCGCGCTGAAAATGTTAAAGCGTCATCGACCTTAATTGCTGCCGACCAGATTGTGGACGAGTTGACGGCGCTTGGGTTGATTGATAATGACACGCCCGCCAACCGCAATCGTTATGCCCATGAATGGTCTTATCTTGTGCGCAATAATAGCTTGGGTATTGACAAAGTCGCCCGCATGCTCGCTGAAGAGCGCGGATTTCCGCCAGCGATGGCGGATGTGAACCACGGTATTCGCGAAAAAGCGCTAGATAACTTATTATCAGATAAAACCTAACGCTCTAATGTGTTTTGCTCCTATAGGCTGCTAATAAAACAAAAAAGAGCAGCAGTAATCAATCATTGACTACTGCTGCCCTTTTGTCTTTGTCTTATCGCTATATAACGGATTTCATCATGGTTTACACAGTCACAGCTAGGTTTTAGCTTTCACTACCAGCCATTTTTTCCGTGTCGACGGTGTCGTCTATCTTGACCACTGTCTTTAGCAGGTCAATGGCTTCATTGATGGTGTTGCAAACCACCAAACGCTCAAGATCTTCTTGCTTCATAAAGCCCTGCTCAGCGGTGTATTTTAGATGCTCAATCATACGATCATAAAAGCCATTGATATTAAGGATAATCATCGGCTTTTCATGTTGATACAACTGTCGCCATGTGGCAATTTCCATAATCTCTTCCAACGTTCCAAGTCCGCCTGGCAACGTAATAAAAGCGTCGGCGTACTCTGCCATCACTGTTTTACGCGTGTGCATGGTATCGGTCAAATGCAGGCGGGTCAGCTGTTCATGAGCAATTTCGTGCTTGAGCATAAAAGTGGGAATCACCCCCACGGCTTGCGCCCCGCCGCGGATAACCTCATCCGCAACCGCCCCCATTAGCCCTATACTCGCCCCACCGTAGACCAAACCCAAACCATTATCTGCCAAGGCAAGTCCCAGCTCGCGAGCGGCCTGCTCATACACCTCACTGTTGCCCAAACGTGAGCCACAATAAACCGCCACCAGTGGCATCATCAAGGTTGATTTATCGACTGCTTTTTCAATATTGGTAATGTCTTGGCTAGTAATGACCTCATAAGTATCATTATTAATTTTCATTTGCATATAACGTCCTTAATTTTCATTTCAATTGTTTTTACGAGTGCTTGCTGATGGCGACATATTTATTAAAGCGTGTTAAATATTCAAAACAGGATATGCATTCAAATATTTGTGGCCAGTGTCATCGAGGATAAATCACATAGAACTTAGAAGTCATATTTGATCGCCTGGCTTACCAGCATTTATCTTAACATAAGCGATACTACCACGTGGTCGCAACGATTTATCTCTACGCAATTATGACATTTTTGGCGCTGAGCATTGATAAATTATGTCAAGTAAACCGTCTCTCTCTACGCTAACAAACAATAAAAAACTTTAAGGTAACACCATGGATAATACTCGCACGCCCCCTTCTATAGGGCCACTAAACTCTAGAGACAAGCACAGTAACGATACTGGTGCTGATATTGACACCTACTCACTGAGTATCATGACCGCGCGTAATCACCCTTTAGCAGCGACAACCTATCGCCCTAAGACACAGGTAAAAACAGCCGTCATGATAGCGCCAGCAACGGGTATCAAACGTCAGTTTTACCACAATTTTGCGACTTATTTAGCAGAAAATGGCTTTGGTGTACTGACCTTTGACAATGAAGGGATTGGCAAATCGCTTTCAACCGACTTGGCAAAATGTGACGCCTCACTCATCAGTTGGGGTCGCCACGATATGCCAGCCGTGCTCGATGCGTTGCAAGATGAATTTGCCGATGCCTCTTATCACCTCATCGGTCATAGCGCGGGCGGTCAGCTGCTTGGTTTAATGCCAAACTACAAGGCCATTACGTCCGTATTTAATGTCGCCTGCTCCTCAGGCTGCATCAAAAATATGGACATGCCCTATAAGCTCAAAGCGATGGGCTTTATGGATGCGTTTATTCCACTGGCCAACCTAACGCTGGGTTACACGCCTGCGGATAAAGTCGGTATGGGCGAACCATTGCCACGCGGGGTTGCTCGTCAATGGCGTGAATGGTGCAACGGCTCAGGTTATATCAAGACGGCGTTTGGCAAGAGCATCCACACGCATTTTTATGATGAGATAAGCACGCCAGCATTGTGGTTAGGCTTTAGCGATGATGATATCGCCAATAGTAAAAATATGGACGATATGATACGGGTGTTTACAAAAATGCCCGTGGAAAAACGTTTTTTAGACCCTAAAGAATTCGGCCTGAGCCACATCGGACACATGCGTTATTTTAGTAGTAAAACCCATGCCAAAGCGCCAGAGTTGTGGCAGATGGCAGTAGATTGGCTAGATAAGCAGCCATGATCTCGTATTTGTTTTAGGGCGTGTCCTCAATTCAAACAACGCTATTTATTCCTTCGCGCCTTCTTCTGCCTTGATGCGCTTCGTCAACGCAGAATAAAGCGATGGCTGCATGTTATGAATATTGCCCATCATCCATCTAACATAGCTGATGGGCACCTCTTTGATGGGCCTACCTTTATATTTACCAAAGGGCATTTTACTCACTGGATTGGCGGTATTAGAGATAGCATGTGCCGCTGCAAAATCGGTCGGTGCAATCGTCAGACGCTCACAGCATGCCTGATAGAGCAGATAGCACATCCGTGCATCCCCTAACGCGTCATGGGCGGCCATCGTCATTGCACTCGCCTCGCCCTCGCCCAATAATTGCTCGATACACTTAGACTGACCATAAGCGCTCCATTCTGGAAAGGCGGCACGCGCAAGCCTCACGGTACAAATCAGCTTAGTAGATGGGCTGCCAATCACCCGCCAATCAAACCGGACATTATGGCCAATTAAGTACGCTGGTAACTCAAACTCAGCCAAATCAAAACGCTCAAGCCCTGCGACATCCTCATCGGTAATGCCGTGCACCTTGATGACAGTAGGTGATATTGAGCGGCCGCTGTTAAAGTATTGCATCCACTCATAGCCCGTCGCTACATTAATAGTCGCAACTTGGATAGGCCGTGGATCACGCCCTTGATCGGTTTCGGTGTCAATAATAAGCGCTGTGGCAGCCATAAAAAAATCAGTCATAAAGAGTCAGCCATCAATAACAGCCATTGTATTTTAAAAGTTGTGTTTGAAAAGAAGCGTTATATTTATGAGGTTAAAATGCTGAAATAACAATGCTATACACACGTTAATCGGCCACACCCATATAATGTTGATTCAGGCAATAAAATATATATAAGAGATATCCATGCCAGCAGATGGAAAAACCCCGCAGCCAAAGCCCTCTTTTTTCAGTCGTGTGATAAGCATACTGATCAAGGCCACGCTACTGCTAGCGCTATTATTTGTCTTGGACAAACTGCTACCGAGCATTAGCCAGCAAACCCAGTCATTTGTGGTCGCCAAATGGCAGCAGCTGAGTCTATTGCAACAAGCGCTGCCCACAGAGAATAGCTTACCCAGCCCACTCCCAGAGCAAAACCTGACAGACACTTGGGGCGCAGCGCGTAGTCAAGGGCGCTCCCACGAAGGCATCGATATTTTTGCACCTCGCCACACCCCTATCCAGTCGACAACCCAAGGTATCGTCAGCAAAGTTGGCGAGAATAATTTAGGTGGTCGTGTGGTCGTGGTCGTAGGGCCGGGCGGTGCAGGGCACTATTATGCGCATTTAGAAGACTATGCCGACATCGCTCCCAATGACTGGGTCAACCAAGGCGAGGTGATCGGTTATGTGGGTGACAGCGGCAACGCAAAAGGCACACCGCCCCATGTGCATTACGGCATTTATATTAATGGTAGCGCGGTTAACCCTTATCCGCTTTTGCAAAAAGAGTAGCGTTTGCAACGCACTGTTTAGCACGTTCAAAGACCGCTTATTAATAGAACGCGTATCCTTAATCTGTAGACGCAGAGCGCACACAAGCTGCTGGAAACACCGCGCTAAATGTCGAACCCTCCCCTTCTACTGAGTCAATCTGCAAGTGTGCCTCATGCTGGTGCAAGACGTGCTTTACAATGGCTAACCCTAACCCCGTACCGCCTGTCGCACGGCTGCGGCCTTTATCGATACGATAAAAGCGCTCTGTCAAACGGGCAATGTGCTGAGGTGCGATACCAAGGCCATCATCTTCGACAGCAAACCGACAACCATCCGCCGTCCGCGTCCAACTGATGGTAATATTGCCGCCTTTCGGTGTGTATTTGATCGCATTAATCACCAAGTTGGACAACGCACTGTTCAAATACATCTCTGACCCATATAGCCCATCATAAGTGTCTATATGCAGATGAATGATGTGTTTGTAGGCCTGATTGTAAGCCTGCGCATCGTCATAGATATTGGTCAACAGCTTGGTCATATTTATGTAATTGAGCTCGTGAGACTCTTCAATCTCTATCTTAGACAACAGCAGTAAGTCATTTACAATTCTATTCATACGCGCAGTCTGCTGGGTCATCAGCTCAAAACCGCGCCGCCACTTCGGTGGCATATCTGGCTGATCTGAAAAGTTTTCTAGATAACCCATCATCACGGTCAATGGTGTGCGCAGCTCATGCGAGACATTGGCCACAAAGTCTTGACGCATTTGCTCTAAATGCCGCAAGCGGGTCACATCATAAATAAACAACAGCCTCTCATCCCCAAAAGGCGTGATCTCACACTTTAAATAACGACTGGGATCACGCCACGACTCGAGATGCACACCGTCGTTGGGCAGCGTGGTGTTTTTATAGTACTGCCGAAACTCAGGTACCGTAATGTAATCAAAAATACTTTGACCTTTATCAATGGGCTGCAACGATAGCAAATCTTGCGCCGCTTGATTCCACCACTCTAGACCATCGTCATCATTGAGCAAAATCACCGCATCTCGTAGTGCTCGTAGTGCGCTTCTGATTTTTTGCAGTTGCTCCGCTGTATTCTGCTGGGAGATCGACTCTAATGTATTTTGCTTATTTTGTATGGGTGCCATCTTGTCCATTTCTCATCCTTACCACTATCCATTGCCTTAGATTGACATGGCTTATACCAGATTAATTTGGCTCAATAAGGCTAGAAAATCGATAGCCTGTACCGCGTACAGTCTGTATCAAAGTATCGCAATCGTGAGGGCGCAGCAATGTACGCAAACGCTTGATATGGACATCAATGGTTCTGTCTTCAATATAAACATTGCCGCCCCATACTTGATCCAGCAACTGTGTGCGCGTATAAGCACGCTCTGGATGACTCATAAAAAATGCCAACAATCGATACTCAGTAGGTCCAACGTCAATGACCCTACCAGCAGCGGTCACACGCTGACTTTTTGGATCTAAGCTTAGTTTTCCGATTTCGATAGACTTGTCGCTACTGAGTGCATTACTACGACGTAATACCGCTTTGATTCTAGAGACCAATTCACGAGTAGAAAAAGGCTTGGTCATATAATCATCGGCGCCCGCATCGAGGCCATGCACTTTGCTGTCTTCTTCGCTTTTAGCTGTTAGCATGATCACTGGTATCTCAGAGAGCAACTCATCGTTTTTGAGCATGCGACAAAAATCCACACCACTTTTATCGCCAGGTAGCATCCAATCCAACAAAATCAGCGCAGGCCTGTGGTCAACCACTTGCTGGTGCGCCTCGGACACATCAGCGGCTTGCAGGCTATCAAATCCAGCCATCTCCAATGTCATGACGACCATCTCACGAATGGCAGGTTCATCTTCAACAATCAAAATTTGCTCATTGTACATGTGGCATCTCAGTGTTAGAGGACAAAGTTTAGCAGGTGAAAAGACAATACATACTCGTCAGCTTCTATCTATTAAACGGATTAATTGTGACAGCTTAATGACAGTGATCGTTTAAATTTCTCATGCTCTAAAGCACTGCGGTGGTTTAATTTATATCTAATAAAAAGTTTATCGGTCCATCATTGATACTCTCAATTTGCATGTCAGCGCCAAACTGACCAGTAGCAACGGTAGAATGCTGAGTCTTTGCGTACTCGACCAATTGAGCAAATAAGACCTGTGCCGCATGAGGTGGCATTGCCCCGCCAAAGTCAGGACGGCGACCTTTGTCTGTTTTTGCCATCAAGGTAAATTGTGACACCAATAACAATCCACCACCCACTTGCTGGACATTTTTGTCCAGTTTACCGTATTTGGCAGGATCGTCGTCATTCTCAAAAATACGATACGTCAGGATTTTATCAATCATGCGCTGTGCGGTTTGGAGGGTATCATCGGGACCCAAGCCAATGTACGCCAATATCCCCTGCTCGATGCTACCCACACAATGCTCATCGACGGTGACACTCGCACAGTGTACTCGTTGTATAAGTGCTTTCATTTACTGATTCCTTACAGATTATGGTCATACAATACACGGCTGTCCATGATAAAATATAGCCATTCACTTGCCTATTAATGATTACACTAAACTTTATTTTGGTAGCCTTATTATGAATTTGTTCACCACCTTACAACAGCTTGTCCCGCAGCAGCAGCTGAGTAAAGTCGCAGGGCGTTTGGCCGCCAGCCGTCATCCTTATGTCAAACGTACCTTTATTCGTAGCTTTGCCAAAGCCTACAATGTCAGCTTGGATGAGTATGAGCGCCAAAGTCTCAACGCTTATGAGAGCTTCAATGATTTTTTTACGCGTGAGTTAAAAGAAGATGCGCGCCCTATCGACAGCACGGCTGAGGGCATTGTCAGTCCTGCTGATGGTATTATCTCTCAACTAGGACAGATTGACGACCATAAAGTGTTTCAAGCAAAAGGGCGCTATTATGACGTTGGGCAACTGCTTGCCGATAGCGAAGATGGTCGTTATTTTGCCGATGGCAGTTTTGCGACCGTTTATCTAGCACCCAGTAACTATCACCGCGTCCATATGCCATTTGCAGGTACATTGACCAAGACTCGCTATGTGCCTGGTACGCTGTTTTCTGTCAATACCACCACCGCTGCTAACGTGCCCGACTTGTTTG
This sequence comes from Psychrobacter sp. UBA3068, assembly GCF_002366815.1. NCBI lineage: Bacteria > Pseudomonadati > Pseudomonadota > Gammaproteobacteria > Moraxellales > Moraxellaceae > Psychrobacter > Psychrobacter sp. UBA3068. The sequence continues at coordinate 36,967 of NZ_DFBY01000002.1, forward strand.
CGCGTAATGAGCGTCTGGTCTGTATGTTTGATACCCAGTATGGAAAAGCGGCCGTTGTGATGGTTGGCGCTATGATCGTCGCTGGTATTGAGACAGTGGCGACAGGCAAGATCGCCCGTACTGAGGACATACAAAAAGCGAATCATGACATGCACTTTGAAAAGGGCGACGAGCTTGGGCGTTTTTATCTGGGTTCCACTGCTATTGTCGTGCTACCAAAAGCGGCAAAAGCTGACTGGCAAGAGACGATGCAAGCCAACAGTTTTGTAAAAATGGGACAGTTATTAGGGGTCACTAATAGCAAATAAGCTTGCTCTTTAATCACGACATAAAAGCTCAGTGCTACGTGGATGACGACGTGTTACTGGGCTTTTATGTGTCTGTCATTTATAGAGATTTTATCCACTTACTCATCAATCAACCATCCTTGCCGGGTCGCGTATTCAATGTTTTTCGACAGCCAGTCATGAATGGCTGGAAAACTGTCTTTAATAAAGGCGTGCGCGCCCGCCACTTGGGTGCGCGTGACGCCAAGCTCAATCCACGTTTTGCCATTGGTATTTAGGTTTAGCAAAAATGGTAATAAACGATCAACCACGCGAAGCAGCTGAGCCTCTTTGCTGCGGCCTGTCTCTTGCGCCTCCCAAACCTCACTCAAGTCCCTAATACCATTGCCCCGCTCGCGTTGCAATCTAGCGATCCCAGCACGCTCTTCAACATGAGCATCACGTCGCGTGTTGGCATACAAGAAGGTGTCTCCCGCGTCAATCTCGCCCAAATCATGGACCAGCGCCATCTTGAGTACGCTCTCATGATTGACATCCAGCTCAAATAACTCAGTAATTGACCAACATGCCATCGCTAAATGCCAAGAATGTTCAGCAGAGTTTTCATGACGAGTGGTCTGTGTCACGTAGCTGCGGCGATTGATACGTTTGAGTGCATCTAATTCCAGTAGAAAGTGCGTGACATCATCGATAGCGATATTTGAGGTGAGGGTGGCGTTGTTGAATGACATAGGTTTGTTTAAGGACATATTACTCTCTGATAAAAAGCAAAATAGCGCTTATTTTATCAAGCGCTATCTCATGCAAATGACTGCGACGGGCTGCGTCAATTATTTGACTAAATGACTAATGGTTTTAAAAGCAGGGTCTTGACTACTTCGGCACAGCTCAAACAAAATAGTCTCAACGGTGGTAATCACTCCACCTGCCCGGCGAATACGGCGAATGGCTTGTTTTTTATCATAAGGAAAACGTGAGCCGACTGCGTCACCAATAATGACTGGTTGCATACCGTTATCAAGTAAATCGAGCGCTGTTTGGAGCACGCAGACGTGTGCCTCAACACCGAATAACAAGATAGTGCTACGATTCTGCTGCGCCAGATAGTGCCACGCGTCATTATTATCACAGGCGCTAAAGGTCACTTTTTCGAAGCTTTTGGCATTCTCACCTTCTAATACATCACGTATCTCGGGTAACGTATCGCCTAGACCTTTTTTATACTGCTCATTGAGCATAATAGGAATGTTGAGCGCCTGCAGACCTTTGATCAGCGTGACTATTTTTTTTAAAATATTTTCATGGTCATAAATGTGCGGCGTTAAGCGCTCTTGTACATCGATAATCATCGCTTGTGTGTTTTCACGAGCGATGCGATAGGTACGATCGGTAATCATAGTAGACATAGTACACTCCTTGTACGGCTGACATTTATTATTAAAAGCGATGTTAAAGGTAACATCAATAGTGTCTTAGCTCAGCTTACTCTTATTTAGTCACAGTTTGGCTGATGCGTCAATGGAGATAACTTTTAATCACAGTTTATCACTGATTTTATGCTTGTATACTGCACCCTTTTAACCCACAAAAAAAACCTCCAGTCATCGTGACTAGAGGTTTTTATTCGTGCATTTACGGACGTTAAACACTACAAATCGGCGATCAATTTATCAATTTAGACACGCTCAATAACGGTAGCGATCCCTTGACCAAGACCGATACACATTGTCGCTAGACCGATTTCAGTGTCTGATTGCTCCATCGCGTTTAGCAAAGTCACTGTGATACGAGCACCAGAACACCCGAGTGGATGACCAAGCGCAATCGCGCCACCATTGATGTTGACGATGTCTTGCTTGTCAGTCAAGTTTAGCGCTTTTAATACGGATAAGCCTTGGGCTGCAAATGCTTCATTTAGCTCGATGGTTTGCATGTCATCGATGCTCATGCCAGCACGCTTCAACGCTTTATTGGTAGCAGGGACAGGGCCATAACCCATAATAGCAGCATCACAACCAGCAACGGCCATGCTACGAATACGAGCACGTGGCTTTAGACCCAAATCTTTGGCTTTTTGGGCGCTCATGACGAGCATTGCTGACGCACCGTCAGATAGTGCAGATGAGGTTGCCGCAGTCACCGTACCGCCTTTTGGATCAAACGCTGGACGTAGCTTTTGCATTTGCTCCATCGTTGCATCGGGACGAATGACTTCATCCACGGTACATAGCTGCAAGCGACCAGCGGCATCATGACCTTCGATACCGATGATTTCATTGTCAAAACGACCTTCAGTGGTGGCAGCCCATGCACGGCGATGTGACTCAAGACCAAAAGCGTCTTGCTCTTCACGTGTGATGTTATTCATACGGCCAAGCATTTCAGCCGTCAAGCCCATCATGTTTGAGGCTTTAGCGTAATGCTTTGATGCTTCAGGGTTGAGATCAACACCATGCATCATGCCCACGTGACCCATATGCTCGACACCACCAATGATAAAGATCTCACCTTGGTTGGTCATGATTTGCGCGGCGGCCGTGTGTAGCGCCTGCATAGAAGAACCACACAGGCGGTTTACCGTTTGGCCACCCGCTGTCTTTGGAATGCCCGCCAATAAGCCGATGTTACGACCGATATTTAGGCCTTGTTCTAGCGTCTGGTTGACACAGCCCCAGATGATGTCTTCAACGTCACGTGGGTCAAAGTCGTTACGTTCAACCAATGCACGCACCAACTCAGCAGACATGCTATCAGCGCGAACATGGCGGAACATACCGTTTTTAGATTTACCCATCGCTGAGCGTACGCCATCTACGATGACCACGTCTTTTGGACTTAAAGTTGTCATACTATCTTCCTTTTCAATTTTTATTGTCAGTGTAGCCAGCTCATTTACGCTTTATTACATCGCAATCTTGCTGAAGGTACGATAGGTACCTCTGCGCGCGATGCCTTTGTACCAGCGTTTGAACCAACTGTAACCGTACGTTTGCCCCTAAAGAGTATCGTCACACCAGTGGCTTCCCTCTCAATAAGCAAACGTACTGCACTTCATCCTAGTAATGACCGCCCCTTACGCTGTTGCGTAAAAGGTCTCGCCTGCTGCTGCCATATCGCGAATCTTTTGCGGCGCTTCATAGGCTTTGCCAAGGTGCGCGTATTTTTCACACAGTGCCAAGTAGTTATCTAGACCCATTTGGTCGATATAACGGCAAGGACCACCGCGGAATGGCGGGAAACCAACGCCCATAATCATCGCCATATCCGCTTCAGATGGCGTAGACACGATGTTGTCTTCTAGGCAGCGTACGGTTTCATTACAGAAAGCCAGCATGGTACGGTCGATGATCGCTTGATCATCAAACGCTTGCTTGTCACTATCAGTCGTTGCTTTTAGCAACTCATAAGTGGCGTCATCCGCAACTTTCTTTGGCTTACCGCGCTTGTCTGTCTCGTACTTGTAAAAACCAACGCCATTTTTCTGACCTAGGCGCTCGTTTTCATATAAATGCTGAATCGCCCCTTTATAATCAGGCTTCATGCGATCTGGGAAACCTTCCGCCATGACTTCTGCGCCATGGACACCCGTGTCTAAACCGACGACGTCGATTAGATAAGCAGGACCCATTGGCCAGCCGAATTTTTCCATGACTTTATCGACATGAGCAAAATCAGCCCCTTGCTTTAGTAGCAAGTCAAACGCGCCAAAGTATGGGAACAGGACACGGTTTACCAAGAAACCTGGGCAGTCGTTGACCACGACAGGCACTTTGCCCATTTTAGAGGCGAGCGCAACGGTGGTCGCGATGGCTTCTTCAGAGGACTTCTCACCACGGATAACCTCTACTAGTGGCATACGGTGCACTGGGTTAAAGAAGTGCATACCAACGAAGTTTTCTGGACGCTCAAGCGCTTCTGCTAGATAAGTAATAGAAATGGTTGAGGTGTTTGACGCTAAAATGCAATCGTCCTTAACCAAGCCTTCCACTTCTTTTAACACACTACGCTTAACGTTTGGATTTTCTACCACAGCTTCGATGACGATATCGGTATCGCTAAAGTCACCATAGTTTAAGGTTGGACGAATGCGGCTTAACGTTTCACCCATTTTTGCTGGGGTCATTTTCTTACGTTCAACCATTTTGCCAAGCAGTTTGCTGGCTTCACCCATACCAAGGTCTAATTGCTCAGCCTTGATGTCTTTCATGATGATTGGTAGGCCTCTGCTCGCTGCTTGATAAGCGATACCGCCACCCATGATACCGGCGCCCAATACCGCCGCTTCAGTGATTTCATGAGCTTTTTTGCTGTGCTGCTTCGCTAATTTTTTGACCAACTGATCGTTTAAGAACAGACCAACCAAGCTTTCTGCTTGTGGGGTTTTAGCGGCTTTTGCAAAACCAGCGGCTTCTACTTCAATCGCTTTATCACGTGGTAGATTGACGTGCTTCTCAATCGTCTCGATGGCGATTGCTGGTGCTGGGTACTGTTTAGGATTGGCTTTGGCAAAGATCATGCCTTTTGCGCTGTTAAACGCCATGGCTTGCTCAAGCTGGTTTAGCTTAACAGGCGCAAGCTTTTCTTCGCGTTTCGCTTGCCAATCAAGCTCACCTGAGATACATTTTTTGACCAAATCAATCGCCGCATCTTGCAGGTCATCCGCCGGTACGGTTGCATCAACCAAGCCTAGCTTTAAGGCATCAAGAGGTTTTTTTGGCGTACCAGTCGCGATCAGCTCAAGCGCATTGTCGATACCAATCACACGCGTACTACGAACCGTGCCGCCAAACCCTGGGAAAATGCCCAGCTGAGTTTCTGGTAGGCCAATGATTGCTTTGTCACTCATGACACGGTATTCACAAACCAACGTCATCTCACAACCACCGCCAAGCGCTGCGCCATTGATGGCAGCTACTTTCGGAAACGGCAAGTCTTCAAAGCGGTTAAAGGCGTCGTTAACATCAACAACCCAGTCTTTAATCTCGCTTTCTGGCTTCTTAAAAGAACCAACAAATTCTGTGATGTCAGCACCAGCGATAAACACGCCTTTACTTGAGGTGACGATAAGGCCTTTTACGTTGTCATCTTTTTCTAAAGCGCTTACAGCTTCGCCAAATTGCTTATTGGTCTCAGCATCAAACTTATTCACGCTCTCATTTTCGGCGTTGTACTGCATGTTGGCGATGCCATCCTCTAGCATTGTCACCGTAATGCGATTTCCTTGGTATACCATTTGAAACTCCTTTCTATATAACGAAAGCTACGTTTTGGATTAAAATAAATAGCCAGTTACTGTTAGTAAAATGGGTAATAGCACTGTATTGACCTGCCCGCTCATCATGATAAACAACCCCATCATGATAAACACCTAGCAGATTAATCAGTGAAGATATCTTTGTTATCCAGCGCTCATGATTTTGTATTCACTGCTATTTTGACGTCTCTTGCACAAACTCACACGGCACGTTATTTATATACTATGGGTGCCGATAATAATGTGACAAACACGGTTTAGGCTTGGGTCTCGTGTGAGTTTTTCGCTTAGACAGATGGGCAAAACCCCCAGTCTCATCACCAGACCACTTTCACGCCAATTAGTGTAGGGGATTATGCCCCTGACTGTCACAAGCTAATACCATACTCGCAAGTCACTCTTAAAGCTATAGTAGCCCTTTACCTTCCTGTCATTGTGCTTTAAATGACTGCTTGCACACTGATATTTTATCCCAAATATCCACGCTTCAGCACGATCGACAGTAGCTTATCAGTCTCTCAATTGCCTCATTTATCAAAGCACATTCAAACAGCAAATTAAATCACCAATACGTAACGATGGCTTGTTGGCGTATTTCATGCTGTTTTTAATGTGAACCAGCAAAAAATAATTCATCGACCATACCTGCCGGACAAGGATTACAATCTATCATGCTACACTAACGATATTTTTATTATTCCTCTTATAAATGGTTGGGTTATGACTGTTTCTTCTACACCAAGCTTTATGTCTTTTGATGGCGCTGACCACAGCACCGAACAATTCCACAGTGCCGTGCGCGCCCAATTGGCTCAAGATATCGAGGTGATGTTTGCTTATGCCAAACTTCCTACTCCCCTAGTTGATGCGTGTCGTTATGTGATGACCGGCCAAGGCAAGTTGGTGCGTCCATTGATGGTCGCCAGCGCCTTTGCCAGCGTCAATGATGGTATGAAGGTGGCCGCAAATATAAATACTGCCTCAGACGCCCTTTCATCTAGTAGTCGTACCAACCTGACAGATACCGCGCTAAATGATGACTTAGAGATGCTGTTAGAGAACGACTCGGACTATGATATGTGTCGCCGTGCTGCGTTGGCGGTGGAGCTGCTGCATACCTATTCATTGGTGCATGATGACTTACCCTGTATGGACGATGATGAGCTGCGCCGTGGTCAGCCGACCTGTCATATTGCCTTTAGTGAAGCGACCGCGCTACTGACAGGAGATGTCCTACAGACGCTCGCCTTTGAAGTGTTGACCGCAGAGATGCCCACCTTTGCGCCCTTTGATACCGCTATCGCAAGCCAGCTATTTGCTGTATTTGCGCCGCGTGCCAGACGTATGGTGGCAGGCCAAATGCTTGATCTCAACGCTGAAGCCAGCCCCCAAATCTCACAAAGCGATTTAGAAGCCATCCACCGTGATAAAACGGGCGCATTGATTGAAGCGGCGATGCTCATGGGCGGTATTTGTGCTGGCGCGACGGCTTTGCAGCGTATGGCGTTACAAGAGTGCGCTCAGCACATTGGTCTCGCTTTCCAAGTCCAAGATGATATCTTAGATGTGACCACCAGCACGGATACGCTCGGCAAACCTGCTGGTAGCGATGAAAAACTAGACAAGTCCACCTATGTCAAACTGATGGGTGTTGAAAACGCAACGGCTTATGCGCAATCGCTGTTTAATGACGGCCGCGCTGCCATTACTCGTGAGCTGAGCCGTCATGAATCAAGCAGTAACACCGACAATGATGCTCTACTGGCATTAATAGAATGGCTATGGGCCCGTAAAAAATAACCAAAAATTTAATCATCAAAGAATGGTAATGAGTGGTCAACATGGACAGTAACCCTACCCCGCGTATTTATCTTGGCACTGGCGGCTATAGCGATACCGATCTGCTCGGCACGCTGTATCCCACTGGCACCAAAAAAACGGATTTTTTGCGTGAGTATGCCAAACAATATGGCGCGGTGGAGGTCAATAGCACCTTCTACGCACCCATCGGCCAAAAGGCCTTTGCGGGTATGGTCGACAAGGCGCATGTGCAGGCAGACAGCCAATTAAAATTTGCCGTGAAGCTGCATCAAGACTTCACCCATGCACGAAAAGGCACTGCCGATCATGCGCAGGCTTTTTTGACCGCGCTCACGCCACTTATCGAAGCGAACGCTTTAGCCCCATTACTCTTGCAGTTCCCCCACGGCTTTGATCGTACCCGCGAGCACAGGCTTTATCTTGCCAACCTTGTCAGTTGGTTTCAGGACTATCCACTCGCCGTTGAGTTTCGTCATAACGGCTGGCACACCCCGCAAGTGGTCGATAGCTTTATCAAACAAGGTTTGATTTGGTGCAGTGTGGATTATCCCAAGGTGAATGGCCTGCCACCATCGCGGCTGATATTTACCGAGCGCACAGGCTATCTGCGTATGCATGGCAATAATCTAAACTGGTGGGATGCGATGAGCGCCAGCGACCGTCATGACTATCGCTACAGTGAGGCGGAAATGCAGGACTGGGCGCAAGCGATTGCCAACCAGCGCCAGCATTTTGATACGCTCTATATCTTCTTTCAAAACACCGTCAACGCGCATGCCTACTATAATATTGCGATGCTTAGAGAGGCGTTGGTTAAGTTTGGGTTTGAGGTGTTGTGATAGATATGATTCAATCTAATTCAAGATAAAACTATTCATATAAAGGTCATACTACTGCTAGATTTAAAACATAAGGAAATTGAGTGTATACAATAATAACTGAAAATGATGAATCTGCTTGGGCTGATGAAACCGGCGTCCTTTACCACTTTCCCAAAAGATATTTAAAATATCTGGAGCCAGGCGCTAACGTTATTTACTATAAAGGAAGTCTCAAAAACAAATCTTTCTTGAAAAATAGACTATCCGATGCTCCTCACTATTTCGCTATTGCTAAGATCGGTAAAACCTATCCAGACAAAGAAAGCAGTAAAAATGACTTTTTTGCTACTATTACTGATTTTATACCCTTTAAAGAAGCAGTTTTAGCAAAAGATGATTCAAAGTACCTAGAAACAATTCCTGATACGAGGAAATCTAATTATTGGCGCGATGGGGTAAGAGCTATCGACGAAGATACTTACCATCTTATTACCTCTAAAGTCAGCCCCAATAAAGTTTCAGAGCAAAGAACAGCTTATATTTCAGATGAAACTACAGAAAACTATCAAGATTCACTTGAGTCTTTCAGTGAAGGAAAAAAATCAAAACGTTATGTGACTACATACGAAAGAAATCCTAAATACAGAAAGCAAGCGATTGCCATTCACGGTAACTCTTGTGCTGCCTGCGGATTTAACTTTGGAAAGTTTTATGGAGAATATGCTGAAGGATTTATTCATGTTCATCATATAGTTCCTGTATCAGAACTTGAAACACCTAAAGAGATAGATCCAGAAACCGACCTAATTCCTCTGTGCGCAAATTGCCACTCTGTCGTCCATAGGAAGAAAGACAAGACATTATCAATCCTTGAAATAAGAAAATTAATAGCTAACAATTCTAAGCAGAAAATATAAGTGGTCATTGTAAAATAGAATTACACTGATTCTTTTAGAACCCAAAAGACAGCTCAAAAAAAGGACGCCGAGAGGCGTCCTTTTTTAAATCAAATGCTTAAGTCTTAAAGATTACTCTTCAACGCCAGCGTCTTGACCTTTATATTTTGCGTTTGCGTAGTCCCAGTTCACTAGCTTGTCTAGGAACGTGTCGACATAGTCAGGACGACGGTTACGGTAATCAACATAGTACGCATGTTCCCACACATCACAAGTCAATACGGCAATTTTGTCATGAGCAAGTGGGTTATCAGCATCGCTAGTATTCATCACTGAAAGTTTACCACCTACTTTATCAGTCACGAGCCACGCCCAACCTGAACCGAACTGTGAGGTAGCTGCGTTTTTGAACTCTTCACGGAACTTATCATAGCTACCGAAGTCTTCTTCGATTTTGCCTTTTAGATCACCAGTAGGTTCGCCGCCGCCGTTATCTGGCGTCATGCAGTTCCAGTAAAATGTGTGGTTCCACACTTGCGCTGCTTGGTTAAACATCGTTTGCTTGCTGTCATCTTTTGCAGTCGCTTTGATGATCTCTGGCAACGTTTTGTCTTCTAGACCAGAACCTGGTAGTAGATCTTTTAGTTTGTTTACATAAGCTGCATGATGCTTATCATGATGATACTCTAGCGTCTCGGCACTGATATGTGGCTCTAGCGCGTCTTTTGCATATGGTAGGTCTGGTAAAGTAATGTTTGACATAATTATTTTATCCTTGCTGTTTTTGGCCGTTACGTGATAGAAACTGAATTCTACACTGTTCTTACCCTAAAAAATAGCGGCCTAAATTGGCTGAGTTTATTGTTTAAACTGAATGTTTTCGCTGCATACGTGTTATTGCCTAACACAGTAGCACGTATTATTATGAATCCAAAATTGACTTAACTATTATTCTTTGCCCAAAAGCCAAGTGTTTGACTTTATGCGCGTTTATTAACGTCATATTCACAAGCCATAAGATATAATTCACTGTAGCTTGCTGCCTATTATAGCAATAGTCAGCGTTAATATCCGTTACCAAATGTTATAGACCGCACAATCTGTATAGCCACGAGATATTTTTTACTGACTAGTCACACCTGTCTTATAGCCGTAAGCTACCAGCGTTAAGCTCACGATTGGGTCGAGCAATATAACCATAGTAGTATAACCAAAGCAACCGAACCAAAAGTCCAAAACAGATTGACCAAACCATCACTACTTACTTGACGGAATGACTCTATGAGCGCCACTAATCAATCAAACTTTCTATCAGCCACTCAGTCGACAACCGATCATCAGTGGGTGCTCGCCAGTAATAATAAAGGCAAACTGGCTGAGTTTCAAAGGTTGTTTGCAGAAGCGAGCTTGGATGTCACTATCGTACCGCAAGGTCAGCTCGATATCGAAGATGCGATTGAGGATGGTCTAAGCTTTGTAGAGAACGCCATTATCAAAGCACGACACGCCAGCCGTATCAGCGGATTGCCTGCCATTGCTGATGATTCAGGCTTATGCGTTCCTGCACTGGGTAATGCCCCAGGTACCTACTCTGCTCGCTATGCGGGCGAACACGGCAATGATAGCAAAAACAACGCCAAGCTCATCGCTGATTTGCAGCCTATTCGTAGACAGCAGTCGGATAAAGCGGTGCAAGGTATGTTCGTTTGCGTACTGGCAATGGTGCGACATGCCGATGATCCGTTGCCGATTATCGCACAAAGCTTATGGCATGGTGAGATTTTAGAAGCGCCGCACGGCGATGGCGGTTTCGGCTATGATCCATTGTTTTGGCTACCCAACTTGCAAGCGAGTGCGGCAAGCCTAAGCGCGGCTGACAAAAACCGTATCAGTCATCGTGGTCAGGCAATTAAGCAATTATTGGCACAGCTGCCTTTGTAGATCAGCCTAAAGCTTCTAGTCGATTCCATTTAGCGCTTTGACTGCTCATGCGGATACAAGGCAATCAAAGGAAATCGAGCGCAAATTGTTCTTTAAGTGAGATTGACGATGTAGCAGATTCAAAGCGGATTGACGATAAAGAGATAATTTTTACTTTAATAAACAGATAGATTATACTGTTCTACTTTTAAAATTTTGCTGAAAGCCGTTATTTGTCTGTATAATTCACCAAAAAGCGTTATTATGCGGACTATTTACGGTTTATGATTGATATTTGATAGCCTTTATAATATCGGCAATTTCACAGCTTCGTACTCTTTAGTGCCAAAGGCGATTGCTTGGCACTGACTGCGAGATTGCAGGCTATCATGCATTGTCCCCTATTTATTCCAATGGCAACGCCTAGTACATGCCCATATGTTGAGGCACGGTTGTCTATTACCATTTAACTCCAAGTACTATTAAATCAAACGTACTATTTAATCCTAAAGGTGTAATGAACATGGCTACAGATTTACAAGTCACAACCAACAAGCTATCTAATAAAGAAACCCAGCTAACGGTTAAAGTGCCCGTTGAAAAAATTCAAAACAAAGTTGAAGGTCGTATTCGTCAAGTGGCGAAAACTGCCAAAATTGACGGTTTCCGTAAAGGCAACGTTCCTATGTCACACATCCGCTCTCAGTACGGTGCTGGCATTCAACAAGAAGTCATCAACGATGTGATCCGTGATACGGTTTTTGAAGCGATCAAATCTGAAGACATCCGCGCGGTTGGCATGCCTAACATTGATGATGTAAAACTTGAAGATGACTTCTTGGTCTATCAAGCCACTGTCGAAATCTTCCCAGAAGTTGACGTGCAAGGTATCGATGAAATCGAAGTTGAGCGTCACACTGCCCAAGTGAGTGACGAAGACGTTGACACCATGATCGAAAACCTACAAAAACAACGTGAAGAGTTCGTTGAGAAAAAAGGCATGGCGGCAAAAGACAACCAAGTGACGTTTGATTTTGAAGGCTCAATCGACGGCGAAAAATTTGAAGGCGGCTCAGCGGAGGACTTCAAACTGGTGATCGGTAGCAACCAGATGATCCCAGGCTTTGAAGCGGGTATCAAAGGCATGAAAGCTGGCGAAGAAAAAGTCATCGACGTGACCTTCCCAGAAGATTACCAAGCTGAAAACTTGGCTGGTAAAGAAGCACAGTTCAAAATCAATGTAAAATTGGTTGAAAAATCTAAGCTACCTGAAATCAATGAAGAGTTCCTAGAGCTATTCGGCGTGACCGAGGGCGGCGTTGAAAAACTAAAAGAAGACGTACGCAAAAACATGGAACGCGAAATCAAAAACGCTGCGCGTAGCCAAGTGAAGCAAGCGACTTTTGATGCCTTGCTAGAAAAGAACGAGTTTGACGTGCCAAACGCCATGCTAGAGCAAGAAATCGAGCGTCAGCGCAACATGATGATGCAACGTTTCTCTCAGCAGTTCGGTGCGAACGCTGATAGCTTCGATAAAGACATGCTGCCAAATGAGCTGTTTGAAGAGCAAGCGCTACGTGCGGCCCGTCTTGGCATCATCGTTGCTCGTATCATCGATACCAAAGGCTTAGAAGTGGATCAAGAGCGCGTTGAAACCTTCATCAAAGAAGCGGCTGAAAACTACGAAGACCCAGCGGAAGTGATCGAGTACTACACCAATGACAAGCAGCAGCGCGCTAACATTGAGTCTGTAGTACTAGAAGACCAAGTGGTTGATTATCTGATCGAGCAAGGCAAAGTCACTGACAAAGAAGTTAGCTACCAAGACTTGCTAGCCGCTCAGCAACAACAGCAGCAAGCAATGTAATTGATGCGACATGCTGTCTTTTTAGACACGCATTAGTCGGTTATCAAAACTAAAAATGCGCCCCCAGCCAAAAGACTGGGGGCGCATTTTTTATGGCGTTCTGGCATTTCAGTGGCAGCGCGATCTAGTACTAAAGTCATCAATACATATAAGGTGCTTACAAAGACATCGCCGCCAAAGCCCCACGCCTACAAGTCAAAACATAAAGAGCGCGTTACACCAAAGCAGGCGCTAACACAGCCCCTACGCCCAATAACACTAATCCACGCTGTAGCCACAAGTTACCACCCAAGCGTTGTTGCAACTGCTGACTGATCAGCGTACCGACTGCATATAACGCCACCATAGTCACAAGCATGCCAGCGTAAAAGCCCAGCTGACCGCTCATACCAACGTTTGCTGGCACCTCCAGCGCATGCGCCATCCCATGAAACACAGCCAAACCACCAAAACCAAATAATGACAGCTGTTGCATACTGGGTGTGCGTGCTGGTCGCGTTTGCACTGAGCATGCGTCTTGTCTACTTTTAGAGCTCATTAAAATCATGGCCAATACGGCCACTGATAGTAATATGGCCATTTCCACAAACCCAGTTGCAGCGGCAAATCCCGCGCCCCCCATCAAAACGCTAGCAGTGCCTAATATCGCCCCCAAGGACAGCCCTGCTGTCAGTGACACCATACCTAGACGTTGTTTTTGCAGCCCATAAAACAACATGCCCATACCGACTGCCAAAAACAGATGATCCAGCCCCGTCACTGGGTGCATCAGCCCCGCTTGCAACGTGCCTACAAATGACGGCGCTTGCACTGTCGTTGAGTGAATATGTCCTGAGTGCGCCTGCGCTAACGACGGTAGCATTAGTAATGTCGCCAGCACAGTTGAGCCCGTCACGAGGCTACGAGCTGAGAGGGTTTGTGAAAAACGCGAACTTTTTGTATTTGCTGTCATGGGGTTTTCCTTATTATTCATATTCTAATGTTCGATGATCTTCGTTGGTGAAGCGCCGCTGACTAAGCGAGCATGCCGTGCTCTTTGATAAACGCGATGATCTCAGTGAGCCCATCACCCGTTTTCATATTGCTAAAGATAAAAGGTTTGTCGCCACGCATTTTTTTCGCATCGCGCTCCATGACGTCAAGCGAGGCGCCGACCATTGGCGCCAGATCGGTCTTATTAATAATCAGCAAATCAGATTTGGTAATACCTGGGCCACCTTTACGAGGTATCTTATCGCCTGCCGAGACATCGATGACATACAAAGTCAAATCAGACAGCTCTGGACTAAACGTCGCGGCCAAATTATCGCCGCCTGATTCGATGATAATCATCTCCAAGCCCTCAAAAGTCGCTTGCAGCTCAGCGATAGTGGTCAAGTTGATTGACGCGTCTTCACGAATAGCAGTATGCGGGCAGCCGCCGGTCTCTACGCCGCGGATACGCTCAGCTGGCATGGCATTGTTGCGCGTCAAAAACTGGGAGTCTTCTTTGGTATAAATGTCGTTGGTCACAACTGCCATATTGATCGTATCACGCAGGTTTTGGCAAAGCCGTAAGGTCAAAGCCGTCTTACCACTACCGACAGGGCCACCAATACCAAGGCGCAAACACGATAGCGCAGAAGGTGCGGGCTGGTTTAAACTGTCACTACCGGCCAGTGAGTCTGAGGTAGTTTGGGGGTGTTGCGGTTTGAGCGGGGTTAGAGACATGCTGGGCTCCTTAAACGGTTCATATGCGGTAAATATAAATAGGAACAACTATCAAACTATGAGCGAAATAACCGGCTGTATTGCTCCTCATGCATACTTGAGAGGATAGCCAGATTGGGTAAATTATTAGAAATATTAAGGCTTTTATAGAGGTCTTGACACAGCCGCTGACAGGCTTGATCTTCACTTGCAGCGAGCGTATCGACAATCTCTTGCGCCGTGGTTAAGTCCTCAAAGGCACGCTGTACCCTATCACTGAGCGTATCGACCTGCGCGCTAAGCTTACTCTGTAATTGCCACAGGATACGCTGACCTGCCATTTGTCCTAGCGGCACTGTCTTAACAGCAGCGAGCACCATATTCTCTAGTTGCGCAAATCCATAAGTGCTCATTGATTGCGCCATTGACAGTTGCCAGTGCTGAGTAATATGGGCGAAGAGCGGTAAAAACCCATCTTCAGGCACCTCCGTGGGTACGCCAAGATTCAGCACTTCGTTGAGCCACGCCACCATCGCTTGTGCCAGTTGCTGAGACTCAAGTACAAACTCTTTACTCTCTAAGCTGGCATGATAGTCGTGTGCCAAACTCGCGGCCAGCGCGTCATGACCTTGACTCAGCGCTTGCATGATCAGCCCCAATATGGGCAGCTCGTAGCCAATGACGGCAAGCTCTAGGTAGTCCTGCATGAATACAAGGGTACTGGCTTCATCAAAAATAACCCCTGACTCAATCGCTGCCTCCACACCTTGTGAATAGGTATAGCTACCAATAGGTAAATTGCTGGATGCCAGTATTAGCAGCCGTCCGAGCTGATCGGACTGATGTGACTGAGCACTGTTACCAACCATCATTTAAACTGGCCTACAGGCTCATCAGGATGGCTATGTCCGTGACGGCTCTCATGGCCTTGCTCATGCTTATGACTG
The DNA here is from genome assembly GCF_002366815.1 of Psychrobacter sp. UBA3068. Taxonomy (NCBI): domain Bacteria; kingdom Pseudomonadati; phylum Pseudomonadota; class Gammaproteobacteria; order Moraxellales; family Moraxellaceae; genus Psychrobacter; species Psychrobacter sp. UBA3068. Next base: position 52,469 of record NZ_DFBY01000002.1, read on the forward strand.
TGTGAGGTACTGTGCGGATGACTATGCGCGTCGCTACTTAAATGAGAGTGCGAATGCCCTTGGCCTGACTGATAGGCGCCCGTCTCAGGCTCGAATGGGACTGACGTAGACTCGGTGTGTAGACCAAGATTTTCGAGCATTTGTGCCAGAACATGATCGTTTTCAAAATATAGCGCATACCCTGCATCACCCTGATCAAAACTGTGATTAAACATGAGTGGCACATGACGATTGCCCAAATGATAAGCGCCTTTCATTAATAAAAACTCATCATCAGCCGTTACCTTGGTTACGGCTTGCGGCTTGGCGATGATTTGCATCAGCTCGCCTGTCGCACTGATTAGGACATCATCTCCTTTTAATACGCCTGTACGAGGCAAGTCAACACCAACTGCCTCACCTGAGACTGTCATGGCTCGAAAGCGAGAATGCTGACGGGTATCAAAATCTAGCAGTAGGTAGTCATCGGCTTGCTGCTGTTCTGCTAATTGTGCTTTTTGAATGTCGCTAACCGTACTTAAACGGGTGTTAAATATTTTCATAAATAGGCTGCTCTACTGATTGTGGCTCAAATTATTGGTCAATAATACGGACAGTAAAGGGGCTAGAGATGAAGGCAAAACCTCACCTAAAAAATCCGTTGTACATCGTTTTTAGCCTCGCCTTTAACATCGTTTTTAACATTGACTGTAGATATGAGTGTCTAAAAAAGATATAAGTGTCTAAAAATTAGAATAAAAAATAACGCTGTGCCATGGGGAGTACGTCAGCTGGCTCACACGTAAGCGTCTCACTATCTGCACGTACTTCATAAGTCTCAGGATTGATGTCCATATCAGGGCAGTAACTGTTAAAGCGCATATCGCTTTTGCGAATGTCACGGATACCGTGTACTGGCTGGATGACTTTGTTCAGCCCCAGCTGTTTATCCACTTGCTTGTCTATGGCAGCTTGCGACATAAAGGCAATACTGGTTTGGGCAACCGATTTTGGATACGTGGCAAACATGGCGCGATAATGCACAGGCTGAGGTGTGGGAATAGAAGCGTTAATATCGCCCATCGGTACCGCAGCGATAAGCCCGCCTTTGATGAGGCATTCTGGTTTCACCCCAAAAAACTTGGGCGACCATAGCACCATATCGGCCCATTTACCCACTTCGATAGAGCCAACCATATCGCTAATACCATGAGTAATCGCAGGGTTTATCGTGTATTTCGCGATATAGCGTTTGATGCGAAAATTATCATTGTCCGCGCTGTGATCGTAGTCTGTTAGCGTGATGTGCTGGTTTTGCTGCTCAAGATCAGCGGTTGCATCTGGGGCAAGGTGACCGCGTTGAACTTTCATTTTGTGCGCGGTCTGCCATGTGCGAATGACCACTTCGCCTACCCGTCCCATCGCTTGTGAGTCACTACTCATCATCGAGATCGCGCCCAAATCATGCAAAATATCTTCTGCGGCAATGGTTTCTTGCCGAATACGACTCTCAGCAAACGCCACATCTTCGGCGATAGCAGGGCTCAGATGATGACAAACCATCAGCATGTCGAGATGCTCATCAATGGTATTGACAGTATAGGGACGAGTGGGATTGGTCGAGGATGGCAAAACATGTGACTCGCCAATCGCCTTTAGGATATCAGGTGCGTGACCACCGCCCGCGCCTTCGGTATGAAAAGTATGAATACAGCGGTTTTTAAAGGCGGCAAGCGTGCTCTCAAGATAGCCACTTTCGTTTAGCGTATCGGTATGAATGGCGACTTGGACGTCATACTGATCAGCGACGCTTAAACAGTTATCAATGGCTTGCGGGGTTGTACCCCAATCCTCATGGAGCTTAAGCCCGACGGCACCTGCTTCTATTTGTTCCGCAATCGGCATAGGCACACTCACATTACCTTTGCCAAGTAGGCCAATATTCATGGCGATACTGTCCGTGGATTTTAGCATCGAACCAATGTGATAAGCCCCCGGTGTGCAAGTGGTGGCAAGCGTTCCTTGCGCAGGTCCTGTACCACCGCCAAGCATCGTGGTTACCCCTGACATAAGGGCGGTCTCACACTGTTGGGGCGCAATAAAGTGAATATGACTATCGACGCCGCCTGCCGTTAGGATTTTCCCTTCACCAGAGATAATCTCGGTAGCACCGCCAATAGGAATGTCGATGGCAGGCTGGATATCAGGGTTACCGGCTTTGCCAATGGCGCTGATACGGCCATCTTTGATACCGATATCTGCTTTGTAGATACCCGTGTGATCCACCACCAAGGCATTGGTAATGACAGTATCGGCGACTTCTGCACCCAGCAGTTGTCCTTGACCCATGCCGTCACGGATGACTTTGCCACCACCAAACTTGACTTCTTCACCTTTGATTTCAGGGGACTTGCTGATACTTTCACCACGTTGCAGCGCCTCTATTTGGTCAGTAGCAGTGTCTTTGTGACTGGTCAAATCAGCCTCAACTTGTAGCCAAAGCTCGGTATCAGCGAGACGCACTTTATCGCCTGTCGTAGGACCAAAATGCTCAGCATAAATACGTCGACTTACTTGCTTCTGCGAGGTGGTCGCTTTTTTATCGAGGACCTTATCTGTTGCCTGCTCTGGTTTGACCGCGCCCATCACCCGCCCAGCAAAACCATATACGGCCTGCTTGCCAGCATAAGCCACCAATTCTACTTCTCGTGACTGTCCCGGCTCAAATCGTACCGCCGTACCAGAGATGATATTGAGACGATAGCCACGGGTCTGCTCTCTCTCAAAACTCAAGGCATCATTGACTTCATAAAAGTGATAATGCGAGCCGATTTGAATGGGTCTATCACCCGTGTTGGTGACACTAAGCGTCTGTACGGGTCGCCCTTGGTTTAAGATAATATCGCCATCTTGAATCTGGTATTCGCCTGCTTGCATGAGAGCCGCCTTATTTCGGAATGGTCATTTCGGTGATAGATTTCAGTGATAAGCAGTGCTATACGATGGGATTGTGCACCGTGACGAGTTTAGTACCATCGGGAAAAGTCGCCTCGATTTGTACTTCATCCACCATCTCGGCCACGCCTACCATGACATCATCAGCAGACAGATACTTGGCCCCCTCACTCATCAATTCAGCGACTCTTTTGCCATCCCTTGCGCCTTCCATGAGTAGCATACTGATATAGGCAATGGCTTCAGGATAATTAAGCTTAACCCCGCGATTTTTGCGGCGCTCAGCAACCATGCCAGCAGTGAATAGCATGAGTTTGTCTTTTTCGGTTGGTGTCAGGTGCATGGATACTCCTTATTATATTTATCATTGCATCGTCGCAGATTGAGAGGTTTTGGCACGTTAAATACGACTGTCTGTCGGCAGCCAACATAAACTTAGGTGTCCCAAATACGCGGGCGGCAAGGCTCAAGCTGCCACCAATGCTCACGTAAGACCTCTCTGAGCTGATAAAAAGCTTCAAAACAGCCGCGCACATCTGAACCAATATAACGGACATTCACCGCTTGGCAGTTGTGAGTACAATAGACGGGCAGTTCAGCTTGAGCGATGACTTGGCGCAACGCCACGACGGTATCGTCTAAGTAGTAGGTTAATGCCTGTTTGGTGGTCGCTTGAGCAGCCTTAGTTGACTGCGTGGTTTGGGAAGCCGATCGTGCGTGATCGTCACGCAGCTTACTCAAGCTTGGTACTGCCCAGAATGATCCGTAAATGTGCTGACCTGCTAACCCCAAATCTGACGTAAACCAGCGACTTTGGGCAGGCTGCGCCACACGCTCAGCTACAATTACTTTGCCTTCTCGATAGATATTTAACCCTGTATGGTAATACCCTTGCAAAAACTGCTCGTCGTAAGCTTGCCGCCCAAACACGCTAATCTCCCATGTCATGAGGCTAGACGAGTCTTTTAAATCAAAGCGACTTGTCGCATGCATATTGGCATCGTTATAAATGATACTCTCTTGTGGCAGCCATTCTAAGCGAGCATGTGCCGCAAGCGTGGCTTGCACATCTTGGCTTGCATAGGTAGAGGTATCGTTTTGAGCCTCACAGAGCTGGCCATCTTCAGGGTCATCTATAATGGCCTCACCCTCTAGCGCCGCGTTTGCATCGAGGTTGAGCTGGGGTTCTGAGCGACGCGACAAGCGTTTTGTTTTTTGGCTGACACTGTCTTTGCCATACCATTTACCCGCCCCTGGGGTGGTGATGACAGCATGGCTATCTTGATCTAAACGCAAGTCGATGGTCAGTATGTCACCACCAGCTATACCTGCTGGCGGATACAGCATCAGTATGTGGCAAATCTCTTGCTGAACACTAGGCTCAGGATATAAGGGCCGCTGTACCATTAAAGCACCCGTGTGCTTGCGATGATACAGACGCGTCTTCAGGCCAGTGGCAGTCATACTGTTGGTAGTATCTGTGCGTTTAACAGTGTCAAAACTTAATGCTAAAGAAGAAGCCCAACTCATTTTATATACTCAGTTACTCAATTATTTAATCAAATACGGACTAACATCTGTCAATGGTCATAGCTGCCCCATCACCACAGACATCTGATTCATCAATGCCATTAATTGTCCTTATCCATACAATGTTTATGCCAACTTATGTACACCCCTATCAAGCGCTACTATGAGCAAGCCTTAAACTAATGATATTGCATAGATTTTGGCTATACATATTTTTCACTCAGCACCCAATTTGTTTTAATATCCCTTCAAAAACTGTTCAGCGATACGAATATTTTTAGAGTCATACTTTTCTGCACCAAAACTGCACAATGCACCCCTATGGCTGCACCATCTTTTACCATTTTCTCTATTTTTGCTATCCCGTCATATCAGCTACAATAATCAGCAGCAGCAAGATATTTAAGCCAGTAGATTGCCGTTATCAGGCACTCCTTGATGATAGAACCTAAAATTCTCGGACGCTTTGTTAAGGCATTTTTATTGGCGGCTTATGGGCTATCTTTATGAGTAGTTTATAGATAACCCCCTTGATAAACGTGTACAGACGCCTTATTAATAGGGAGTCACTCATGTTATTAATAGAAAGTCATTTTTCACATGAAAAGATTACTATTGCCCCCATAAAAAAGTTACCATTGGCTCAACTATTTTTAGCGGCCTCTAGGTCATACCATGGACTCTAGTTGGTTTTATTAACGAGCGGCAGTATTTATAATGATAAACACCAATAAAAGCTTCGCCGTTTGCTGACCTTTCGCCCTTTATCTTATGTACTTATAAACAGGACATTTTTATGACAGATTATGATCGCATCACTGCCAATCCACATTTCGATATGCTAATGAGTGCGCACAATGAAGTGCAAAACACACAAGCTGCCTTAGTCCCGATGGTCGTTGAGCAATCATCACGCGGTGAACGCTCTTTTGATATTTTCTCACGCCTATTGCGTGAGCGTGTGATCTTTTTGACCGGTCAAGTCGAAGACCACATGGCCAACCTCATTGTCGCCCAGCTGCTATTCTTAGAAGCTGAAAACCCTGACAAGGACATTCACTTGTATATCAACTCGCCAGGCGGTTCAGTGAGTGCGGGATTGGCCATTTTTGATACCATGAACTTTATCAAGCCTGAAGTGTCAACCATCTGTATGGGCGGTGCTTATAGCATGGGTTCATTCTTGTTGGCCGCAGGTCAAAAAGGCAAGCGCTATTCACTCGCCAACGCGCGTGTGATGATTCACCAACCATCAGGCGGCGCACAAGGCCAAGCAACGGACATCGAAATCAATGCACGCGAAATTCTAAAAACCCGTGCTCGCTTAAATCAGATTTTAGCTGAACGTACGGGGCAGCCAGTAGAGAAGATCGAAAAAGACGTTGAGCGTGATTTTTGGTTAGATGCGCAAGAAGCAAAAGAATACGGTTTGGTTGACGAAGTATTAGAGCGTCGCCCTGACTCTTTATAATATTGAGATAAAAACCTTGTTAAGCATCGAATGCCTTGGCGTATAAGCGCTGGCATTCGTGTTAACCATTAGAATATTTTTAAGCGTTAAATTTTAGGAGCGCCTTTTATGGCAGAAGATACTACCCCGCATTGCTCGTTTTGCGGCAAAGCCAAAAGCGATGTACAGCAGCTGATTGCTGCTGACGATGCCAATATCTGTAATGAATGTATTGAGCTGTGTACCGATTTAATCGCAGACAGTGCTGAAGACGGTGATGACGATAGCGACATTGATACCTCATGGGTCAATAAAAAGCTACCAACGCCAAAAGAGTTGCGCGCCAAGCTTGATGAGTATGTCATCGGTCAAGACGCTGCCAAAAAAGCCCTGTCTGTTGCCGTTTATAACCATTATAAACGCTTAAAAGTGAGTCAAACGTTAGCCAGTGACAGCAAAAAAGCCAAGATCGGTGCTGACGATGCGATGGTCGAGTTGGCCAAAAGTAATATCTTACTGATCGGTCCAACCGGTTCTGGTAAGACACTGCTTGCGCAAACGCTAGCGCGTCTACTTGATGTACCCTTTGCCATGGCTGATGCCACGACTTTGACCGAAGCGGGTTATGTCGGTGAAGACGTTGAAAACATCGTGCAAAAACTGTTGCAAGCATCAGACTATGATGTGAGCAAAGCTGAGCAAGGCATCATCTACATTGATGAGATCGATAAAATCAGCAAAAAAGGCGACAACCCTTCTATCACCCGCGATGTATCAGGTGAAGGCGTACAGCAAGCCCTGCTAAAACTAATCGAAGGTACCGTTGCTGCCATTCCACCGCATGGTGGTCGCAAGCATCCACAGCAAGAGCTTATCCAAGTGGATACCAGCAACATCTTAATCATCGTTGGTGGCGCGTTTGCCGGTCTTGATAAAGTCATTCAGCAGCGTACGGAAAAAGGCGGTATTGGCTTTAACGCGGATGTCAGCTCAAAAGATGACAGCCGTCGCAGCTCAGATTTGCTGCAGCAAGTTGAGCCAGAGGATTTGATCAAATTTGGTCTGATTCCTGAGCTGATCGGTCGTTTGCCTGTGCTAGCTGCCCTACAAGAGCTTGATGAGGAAGCGTTAGTACAAATTCTCACTGAGCCCAAAAACGCTCTGGTTAAGCAATATAAGTATCTCTTTGATATGGAAGGCGCTGAAATCAGTTTCACTCAAGAAGCGCTTGATGCGATTGCCAAAAAAGCCATGGAACGCAAAACAGGTGCTCGTGGTTTGCGTTCTATCGTAGAAAACGCCCTGCTTGAGACGATGTATGAGCTTCCTTCTATGAAAGACGCCAAAACCGTCATGGTTGATGCAGAAGTGATTAATGAAGGTAAAATTCCAAAAATTGCTTAATTTTTTATTGAGTTAATATAGCCAGCTATTATTTACTGGCTATTAACATACAAGAAGCGTCTGGCATCCTGTGCTCAGACGCTTTTTTTGTGTCTGCCTTGGCGGCTGTTTAGTAATTATAAAATGACAGCAGCGTTTATCAATCGCCACCAGTCATGCATACCATTCATGCTAAGGTAGATAGCCTGTCACGCTCGTTTTTGGCTTATATGCTCCATCGCATGTGGCCTATATGAATACCGATTATTAATAAGACAAAGGATTGTTTATTATGTTTAACCATGTCACTGCTATGGCGTCTTCGTTACGTCAACACCTGCCCTTTTATACACCCAATAGACAAAATAACGACATTACCCCTTATTACCGTGACCATGTCGCTGCTATCACTGGCGCAGGATCTGGCATGGGGCGCGAGCTGGCGATTCATTTGGCACAAATGGGCTGCCATGTTGCGCTCTCTGATATCAACAGTGAGCAGCTGACTGCGACCAAACAGTTACTCGTCGGTTACGATATTAAAGTCACAACGACCGTACTGGATGTTTCAGACAATAAAGCCGTGCAAGCTTGGGCTGATAGCGTGATGAGCGATCACGGCAAAGTAAATTTTATCTTTAATAATGCAGGCGTGGCACTGTCTTCAACGGTAGAGGGCTGTAGCATTAGCGAGCTTGAGTGGGTGATGGACATCAATTTTTGGGGCGTGGTTTATGGCACCAAGGCGTTTTTACCCTTAATCAAGAACAGCGTCAAACAAAGCGAAGTGACGAGTGATAGTAGTGATGGGAGTAAGGACAGCAAACCGCGCCAGTTTGCTGAACATGGTCATATCATCAATGTCTCAAGTTTATTTGGTCTGACCGCCCAACCATCGCAGTCTGCCTATAATTCGAGCAAATTTGCCGTCCGTGGCTTTACAGAAAGCTTGCGCCAAGAGTTAGAAATACAGCACTGCGGCGTTTCAGCGACCTGTGTCCATCCAGGCGGTATCAAAACCAATATTGCTAATAATGCACGCGGTAATGACAGCGTCAGTGATATTGGTATGCACACTGGTGACAAAGCCATTAAAAGTTTTAACAAGCTGTTGAAATTCGATGCCAGCGACGCAGCTTGGATTATTCTGCATGCGGCAGCGACCGACCAGCCTCGCTGTTTGATTGGCAATGACGCCAAAATGGTTGACGCGGTACAACGAGCATTCCCCTCACATTACAGTCAAGTGCTAAATGGCGTCAATAAGGTAACTCGTAAATTAAAACCGCATCGCAGTAAGAAGCGCAGTGATAAGCCGAGTCCTGCATCATAAATATCTGTGTTTGTTACTATGTTTGCTAATAGTCTCTTACCACAAAAAAGCCCTACTATTTAAAATAGCAGGGCTTTTTACACAGTAAGTTGCCAGTAATGAGCATTCAAGTTAGGCGAAATGCTAGAGGGTTATCGTTAGTTCAGAATCAAAGTGGTACATCCGTTAATGGTGTTCTACTGGTATAAATTTTCCTCGCTGGTTGTTCGCAAGCGTGACAGATGCTTCATAAAATTCATACCAACAGAACGGTCACCTTTTTACAGTGAACCGACTATATTAAATTAAGGCAATTTCATATCACCAGCGACCAACCAGCCCATACGGCGCATCACGTAAGCCACTGTGCCAGCAATAATAGCCGGCAAAACAAACATCAATAAAACAATGGCTGTCCATAACTGTGTCGTACTCATCATTCCTTGCGATGCTTCAATGATGCCAAACACCCCAACCAATCCAGCAGTACCCATACCTGCACCTGTCGCCGTACAAGCTAGCCCAAAACCTACTGTTGCGATAGGCCCAACGATGGCGCTGGCGATGACCGCAGGTAATAGAATCAATGGCTTTTTAAGCACATTAGGGATTTGCAACATACTGGTGCCCAAACCCTGAGATATCACGCCACTAACACCATTGTCTTTAAAACTTGCGATAGCGAAACCAATCATATGCGCAGCACAGCCAACGACTGCCGCCCCACCCGCTAATCCCCCAAGCCCAATAGCGATACAAATAGCGGCGCTCGACGTCGGTAGTGTCAATAAAATACCAACCACGACTGCAATGACGATACCCATTAATAACGGCTGTAATTCAGTGGCAGCATGGATACCTTGGCCAATCGCAGCCACAGCCGCGACGATAGGCGGATTAAGTAGGGCACAGACCAATAGAGCAATGCCGCAGACCACAAGAGGCACCAATAAAATATCTAATTTGGTCCTACCAGCCACCCACGTACCAGCGCGATAGGCAAATACGGAGGTCAAATACGCCCCTATCGGATTACCAGGTAAAGCCATAAATGTCGCAGGCCCACCCACTTGCGGCGTAAACAGAGTCCCCGCCATCAGCGCTTCAGAATGAGCACCCAGCATACCCGCCACCAAGCAGCTGAGCATGACCAGCGTTGGCGCTTTTAGATAATAAGCAATCCCAACGCCGATACCAGCACCCATTAGTACTGATGCAAGCTTGCCCACCGCTACCAATGCTGGAAGATCTAACCAGCCACCGATTTGCGAGATGATAAGACCGGCTATCAAGGTGACAAATAGCCCTAATGCCATGCCAGTAAACGCATCGATAAAATACTTCTGAAAAAATGATTTTATAGTACCAGCCGGCGGTGTTACTAAGTTAGATACAGTCATAGCCATACTCTTTATGGAAATTTTGATAAGACACACTATACCAAAGGAATCAAACCACTCTCCTAAAAATAAGAGACAAAAAAAGCGTCATTGCGACGCTTTTTCTATTATTCACAAACCACTAAATTTATCAAAAGCCACTCTGTCTAACGGCGCTGTTCAACGATAATAGAATCAATACCGTTATTTTGCAGGCGCTGCTGGGCAGTGGTAACTGCTTGACGACTATTCATCGGACGTGAGATTACCTGATAAATGGGCAAGCCATTACCCGTGGTATTTTTAACCACCCGCGCGTCGACCCCAGCCATCAGCACTTGCGCTCGGCGGCGATCGGCTTCATCTGCATCACCAAAGCTATTGATCTGCAAAATGTAAGTGGCAGCAGGTTTAGCGGCCTGAACGCTCGCCGTACCTGCACCTGCGTTGTTTGTCCGATTGGCTGAACTGCCACCGCTACTCGCCGGCGTCGAACCATCATAGGTCGCATCTTCTTCCACGATCACGATATCATCGCTGCTACTGGTCGCCGCATTGTTACCACGGCTAGGCTCAATCGTGGTACTTTCGCCGATACCAAAGTTACCCGCATCGTCATTACTGGCTGACGTATCCTCAGGTTGGGTAACAACCACGTCAGGCTCGAAGTCACCAATGTCACCTATTTGATCGTTATCCATCTCAGCAATGTCTTCATCAGGAATAGTGGCCATTTCTTGATTGGGCAAGATATCATAAAACTCATAATCGCCATTATCAGTATCCGTATCGACGCGTGGTTCTACCTGTCGATCATTTTCAGCGGCGCTGTCAGCTGGACTGAAATCAAACAATGGGGATAGGTATATAAATACCCCGATCATAAGGGTCAATATCGCCCCAACAAACATCCACAATAAGCCTGACACGCTACTCGATTTGCGCTTTTCAGTCGCACCTTTAGGTTTTTTGGCTAGCATGGATCTGGTTCTCCCTACTGAATCTAACTGTTATCAATTTATTGCTCTCAAGCGTCTATTTATACTACATGCTAGACGGTGCAGACAACCCTAATAAACCAAGGCCATTGGCCAATACTTGCCTGACCGCTTTAGACAAACGCAGACGCGCTTGCATCAAGTCCATCTCGTCTGTACTTGGCGTCTCACCTGAGGTCAAGCTCACTGGCAAGATGCGATTGCTGTCGTACCAGCCATGGAACAAAGCAGCCAAATCTTTTAGATAGTTGGTCAACACATGCGGCTCATAGCCGGTCGCGGCGCGTAGTAACGTTGCTGGATACCCTGCTAGCAGTTTAATCAACTCATCTTCGTTGGGGGCGCTGAGCAAGTTTTGCTGCTGCAAACCAATCGTATCGTCTACCACAAAACCACTGTTTTGTAGTTTTTCTAACACTCGGCAGACGCGCGCATGTGCGTACTGAATATAATAGACTTGATTGTCTTTACTTTGTGATTTGGCAAGCTCCAAATCAAAATCAACATGTACTTCAGGCTTACGGGCCACATAATAAAAACGCGCCGCATCATTACCGACTTCCTGACGCAGTTCACGTAAGGTGACGAACTTGCCTGAACGTGATGACATTTGAACCTTTTCACTACCGCGCCATAGGGCTACAAACTGCACGAGCACCACATCTAAACGCTCAGCATCGATACCGAGGGCTAATAAAGCCGCTTTTACTCGTGGGACGTAACCATGGTGATCGGCACCCCAAACATTAATGACTTTATCAAAGCCACGGTCAAACTTATTCTTATGGTAAGCAATATCAGAGGCAAAATAAGTAGATTGACCGTTGGCACGGCGTACCACTCGGTCTTTTTCATCACCAAAATCGGTCGACTTAAACCAAATATTGCCGTCTTTTTCGTACAGATAGCCTTTGTCATCTAAGACTTTTAGGACAGGCTCGATCTCGCTATCAATAGACCTTTCGCTAAACCAGCACTCGTAGCTCACACCAAAGTCATTTAAATCATCTTTAATATCGGCCAAAATACTACTCAATGCTGCATTTAAAAACAGCTCATAGCCAGCACCAAGCAGCGCTTTACTGTTGGCAATCAGACCATCAATGTGCGCTTCTTTATCACCTGAGAGCAATGTTTTTTCGCCATCAGCATTTGTCTCAAACTGCGCATCTGCTGGCACGCCTTGAGCAATTTTAGCAAAGCTGTGGACATAGCTATCACCATGTTGCGCTTTTAGCGTTTGGGCGATATCACTGACATAGTCGCCTTGATAGCCATTGACTGGGAACGTTACCTGCTCACCACTTTGCTCTAAATAACGTAAATACGTACTGGTCGCCAAGATATCCATTTGGCGGCCCGCGTCATTGACATAATACTCACGCGTAACGTCATAACCAATCGCCTCTAGCAAGTTTGCCACACTCATACCAAATGCGGCACCGCGTCCATGACCGACATGCAGACTAGACGTAGGATTGGCAGAGACAAACTCCACTTGTATCTTTTGCCCATCAAACTGGTCGCTTAAACCAAAACGATCTTGCAAGGTAAAGATATCATCTAATACAGCAAATTTGGCTTCAGCATTTAAAAAGACATTAATAAAACCTGGGCCTGCGATTTCTACTTGGCGAATGTCTTGATTTTTGGGCAGGGCGTTGACGATTTTCTCGGCGAGCTGGCGTGGATTGGCTTTGGCCGCCTTAGCAGCAGTCAGCGCGATATTACTGGCAAAATCACCATGACTAAGATCTTTAGTACGAGTGATTTGGCTGTTATTCTGCCAATCAGCCGGTAGCATGCCATCTGCCTGTAGGGTATGAATAGCATCATTAAATAAGGAGGCAAGTGTATCAATTTGGGTTTGTGACATAGGGTTTGAACTCAGTTAAATAAACAACAAAAACAAGACGGAATTTTGACGAATACGAGCAGTCGATAGCTGCTTATTATAATAGCGACCGACACTGTAGGGGATAAAATCATGCAAAAAGATAAGTAACCTGTAAATATAACAACCTTTGCGCTTTATTGCACCATTTGCCCCAAAATTAGCACTAAAATCTTACGGTTATGCTAGCTGACCTAAATCACTAGGCGAACCAAAAGACCTATCTATACGCTAACGCTGATGAAATCGGTACGAATAGACCAATACCAATACCGCCGGTTCGTACAGATAAATGAATCACGCTAATTGTAGCGTTACTGTTGCTCGCCCTTAGCAGCAGTTTATACCCGTTCGCTTCCGCGTTATAATGAACGTTTGTATTGGTCTTCTTAAAGATAGAAGATGCGTTACTACTTTTATAGGATTATGCCATGTTTGCTATTGCTGCCAGTACGATCACCAGTTGGGGACTGTATGTTTTATTACCCATCTTCATCGCGTTCTTATTTTTTATCATGTGGGATATCTCTAAAACGTCAGACGCTGGGCGCGCGGGTACTTTTTGGATTTTCTTAGCGCTGGGCGCAGGTTTTGTAGGCTTTTTGCTCAAGCTATTGCTAGAAGTCGCCTTTAAAAGATGGTTCATATAACCAGCAACCGCTACTCCTCGCCTTCTTTTTATTTAAACACGCTACTTATTAATACAAACGGTTTGCTTATTTTTTTGCGATGAGCGTTGCGCGCATCGGAGCAGGATAGCCTTCAATGGTCTTGGTTGCATCATTGGGATCTAAGAAATCTGCCAACGAATGATAACTCATCCATTCGGTTTTACGCTGCTCATGGGTAGAAGTCACGGCTACATCGACGCAGCGTACCTCTGTAAAACCAACCTTTTCTAGCCAGCCGATTAGCGCTGCTACTGATGGCAAAAAATACACGTTATTCATCTGGGCATAGCGGTCATGCGGTACCAGTACCGTATTGGCGTCGCCTTCAACCACCAAAGTTTCTAGCACCAGCTCACCACCTTTTACCAGCTGCCCTCTGAGCTGCTGTAAATGCTCAAACGGCGACTGACGATGATAGAGCACGCCCATACTAAATACAGTATCAAATAACTGGCTGTGCTCAGGCAGTGCTTCGAGCGGCACTGGAATATGATGGGTACGGTAACGGCCTGTGTCATGAGCGTCAGCGCTACCGACAAAATGACGAATCGCCATAAACTGGTGATAAAATAAACAAGACGGATCAATGATGATGACCGTGTCCGCGCCAGCCCCTGCCATACGCCAGCCGTGATAACCAGAGCCGCCGCCCACATCTAACACGCGGCGACCTTTTAACGTGCCTAAATGCGGTGCGACCCGTTGCCACTTCCAATCACTGTGCCATTCCGTATCTATAAATATTGGCTCGCTTTTTTCGCTATTATTTTGACTGTTATTGGCCTGACTACGACCAATCTGAAAAGGCCCTTTGCGCCATGGCATCAACTGTTTTAACAACGCAGTGGTTTGTTTGCGCTCAGAGTCCGTCAGCGCCGCTTCAATCGTCAGTATGTCAATATCTAAATTGACTTTATCAATCGTTAAGTCTGGCAAACGTGCGACCGATGCTTGATAAGCAGGCGCATGAGCATAGTTGGCCTTATCCTTGATATCATTCAACCACGTTGGCAGTTGTGTGAGCCATTTATAAGCACTCGGCTGCTGCTGAGCCAGTTCTAATAGGGTTAAATACAGTTCGCGTTCGGCGTGAGTGATGGTGTCGTTGAGCATAAAAGCAGATACCGTATGAATCAAAAGAGAGTGTGAAAGGGGTTTTTAAAAAGCGACGTGATATATAAAGGTCACGTCAGCACTATTTAAACGCCACAATCGACACAAAGTTTAAGAACTGAAACCACGTCAAATGACGAGCAAAACCAACTTGATCAAGTCGCGCGTGATGCTCATCTAATGTGTCGGTAATAAGGACGTTTTCTAGCGCATTACGTTTGCCGCTAATTTCCATCTCAGTATAGCCATTGGCACGCTTAAAGTCATAATACCGCTCAACCAACCACGCATCGTATTGCTCATCAAACGCATGGGTCTTTTCAGTGAGCACCAATATCCCGCCCTCGCTTAACGCGGCATAAATTTTCTCTAACACCGCCACCCTATCAGCGACTGGCAAAAACTGTAACGTCAAGTTTAAAATCACCATGTCGCACGGCTCAAACTCAACATCGCGAATATCCGCTGTCATGACTTCTATATCATGCGCAGGATAGTTATCACTTAATAAGGCGGTTGCTTCAGTCGTCATAGCGGGTGAGATATCAATCGCTTTGATCTGTAAATCTTGTGGGTCAAACTCGCCAGCCAGCGCCATACTGGCGGCGCCCAATGAACAGCCCAAGTCATAAATTCGGCTGACACGCTGACTGCTATCGCTCTGTTGGCGATACTTACAGTGACGACGGGCAAATATGGGCAGCATGGCTAATACCTGCCCATAACCCGGAACACTACGACGAATCATATCGGGAAAACACGCCACCACTTGCTCATCAAAGGAAAAACGCGCGGCCTTATCCAGTGGCGTGGTAAACGGTTTGTCGAATAAGGTATCATGTTTAACGGTAGCAGGATTGGACTGGCTCATGGGGCGACTCTTTCTTTGAAAATAAAACTGAAGTTAGGAAGTAGGTATCAGTGTTGCTTAACGCTATTAATCGTTCTGTAAAAGCTTGCGAAGATAGCAAAAGCCCATTATAACATTACTGTTTGTTACTTAGCGCTAGCAGATGCCCTGCTAAGCTAAAGAGGTCTTGCTGAGTGTACGAATCATACTCAACCCGTGTTATATACTTATAAAAATAGGAATAAATTATGCAAACCATTATATTAGGTGGCGGCTGCTTTTGGTGCACCGAGTCGGTATTTTTATCCGTGAAAGGTGTGCAGTCTGTGGTATCAGGCTATATGGGCGGCGATGCTGTCTCTGCTAATTATGAAGCCGTCTGTAGCGGTAACACCGGACACGTCGAAGTCATCAAAGTCGAATTTGATGAGTCTGTCGTCCCATTAGAAGTGATCCTTGATGTTTTCTTTGCGACCCATGACCCCACCACCATGGATCGTCAAGGTAATGATGTCGGCAGTCAGTATCGCAGCGTCGTCTTTTACACCGATGAAGACCAAAAGCCCACCATCGACCGCACGATTAACAAACTGCGTGACATGGGTATCAATGTCGTCACAGAAGTGCACCCTGCCCTTGAGTTTTATAAAGCAGAAGAAACCCATCAAGATTTCTTTAATAGAAATCCAGGTCAAGCCTATTGTAACTTTGCCATACCGCCAAAACTGGCCAAACTGCGCAAAGAATTTAGTCAATACATGGTCAGCTAAACGATTGACTGGACAAAAATATCATGTTTACTGGCAGCCAAACGCTTATACAATAGGCGTTTGGCTTTTTTGTGTTAAACATTCTTATATAAACCGTTATGATAACGGACTGAAAATCAAAGAATGACTTATGATAACAACACTTACTGATAGGCTTACATTATGAACCCTGAATTTTGGCAAAATCGTTGGCAAGAAAAACGCATTGGCTTTAATCAGTCTGAGGTCAATTCGCTATTAATAAAATATTGGTCAGCGTTAAATTTGCCAGCTAGTAGCCGCGTCTTTGTACCTTTATGCGGCAAATCAATTGATATGGTGTGGCTGTCAGCACAAGGTTATGACGTGGTGGGTGTTGAATTGGTTGAGTCAGCTGTGCAAGCGTTCTTTGCTGAACAAAACATCCAGCCCACCATATATCAGCATGCAGAAAATCCCGAGATTAAATGTTATCAAGGAGAGCTGGGAGATAGCGAGACTAAGCGAACTATTACCTTATGGGTCGCTGATATCTTTGCGCTGACCTCCACAGATATTGGCTCTATCGATGCGGTATATGACAAAGCAGCATTGATTGCCCTGCCAGCCGATATGCGTACACAATATAGTGAGCAAGTATGCCTGCTTAGCGGCACCGTCCCACAGTTGGTAATCACCCTTAACTATGATCAAAGTAAAAAGGATGGTCCGCCATTCTCTGTCAGCTGTGAACAAGTGCAGCAGTATTATGGCAGTCGTTATCAAATTACCGAGTTGGCACGTGAGCCTGCCGCTATTGGTTCTGCGCCTGACCTAACAGTTTCCGAGCAGGTTTGGTTATTGAGTGAGTAATAGGTAGATATAATCAATCCTAAATAAAACTGGCACATATTATGCCACGTGCGACTGGTATTGATTTCGCGTAGCATCGAGCGGCATAGGCACAGCACGCAAGGGCAATTAAATACCAGTAGCGCTGTACCTATTTTAACTTTTCAACTATAGTTTTCTATTATCAGACTTTTAAGAATTTGATACTGATTAAACGGCTATCTTTCCCAAAACTTCTCTGAATCTCACGGTAACGTCAGCTTATAGTAACCATTTATAACCGTGGTACTTCGTTCGCTTTTCTTTACTGTTTAGATTGGTTACTCTAAGTTAAAGTCATTTTTTCCTTCTTTACTTTCTACTACCTACTTTGATGTTTATAGGATATTTTCATGCGTTTGACTCCCCTCTCTACTTTATCGCTGCTTAGTATGGCTGTTAGCATCAGCCTTGCCAGTACTGCTCAAGCTGCTAGGCCACCAGCCCCAGACTTATCTAACGCTGAATTCCAACAATGTCTGGATGGCTTAAAAAATTCTAGCAAATTCCGCGGTGTCGATAGTTTTACCTTTAACAACTATCGTCCCAGCCAGCCTGATCCTAGCGTGATCCAATCACTCAACTATCAGCCGGAGTTTCAAAAAGACGTGTGGGATTATCTCTCAGCACTCGTGGATAAAGAGCGGGTCGAAGATGGTATTCGGGCGAAGCGTCAGTGGGGCGACACGCTCCGCCAAATTGAATCACGTTATGGGATAAAGGCAGAGCACGTACTTGGGGTTTGGGGAGTGGAGTCCAACTTTGGTCAGACACTGGGCAAAAAACCCTTATTTGAGTCCTTGGCGACCCTATCGTGTTTTGATCGTCGGCAAAGCTATTTCCAAGGTGAGTACGCCAACGCGCTAAAAATCGTGCAAAACGGTGATATTGCGCCAAGCGATATGACAGGCTCGTGGGCAGGTGCCTTTGGGCAGACGCAATTTATGCCAAGCACCTTTTTAGAGCTAGCCGTTGATTTTGATGGCGATGGTCGTCGTGATTTGGTGAATAGCGTGCCCGATGCGCTCGCCTCTACCGCTAACTTTTTAGACAAACGTGGCTATCGTACAGGCGAGCCTTGGGGATATGAAGTCAAGCTACCTAACGGCTTTTGGGCCGCCTCTAACCGCAAAGATAAAAAATCTATCAGTCATTGGCGCAATCAAGGTATCACGCTTGCCAACGGTAGCCCGCTACCTTACGACTTGAGCCGCGCAGGCTTATTGTTACCCGCTGGAATGGAAGGCCCTGCATTTTTGGTCGGCAAAAACTTTGACACGTTTTATTCGTACAATGCGTCAGAAAACTACGCATTGGCAATCGCCCACCTATCTGACTTAATCACGCGTGAAGACAGCAGCAAGACTGATTTTGTAACCGCTTGGCCAACAGATGATCCTGGTATCAGTCGCCAGCAAGCCAAAGATATTCAACAGGCATTGCTAAACGCCGGTTACGATATTGGCGGTGTTGATGGCATCATCGGTGATAATACCCGCACTGCTATCCAGCAATACCAAACTAGCCGCGGTATTTTTCCAGCCGATGGCCGTGCCGGGCAAAAGTTCTACCGCACTATCATAGGTAGCATGACTCCTAGCAGCTCACAATACGGTAATCAGTACGGCCAACCAGAAAATAGCCAGTCCTTGAATCCTGCCCCTGCCGATCGCATGGGACAACTGATCCAGCAACAAACGGCCAATCCTACTACTTACTCAACACAGCCCTCTGCTCAACCTTCACGCTCTGGCAACACACGCTATCGCCGGGTCACGGGTGCTGATGGTGTCGTAAAGCTTGTCCGTATCGATGAAGGTTTGTAGTACCCGATCGAACCAGTGATAAGTGCATTCATAGTTGCACCAAAAAGGCCACGCTAACCATAGCGTGGCCTTTTTATGAGCGTTATTTTCTAATATCACTTATCTAGCAACTTTAATATTTAAACCACAACGCTTCAATATACATTTAGACGATAGGGGGCGGATTTGGCTTGCCGTTATCACCATTCCAGTTTTCACGGGCTTTTTCATCTAAATCAGCAGGCGTTTTTGGTTCCCATTTGCCATTTTCTTTCCAAGTGGCATCGCCCCAATCTTCATCCTCTTCTTTTCTATCCATCTCTTTATATACTTGACTCGGATCGATGCCGCGACGTTTCATATCTGCCACTTGCTCTTCTAAGGTGTGAAACTGATCCGCATCATGCATAGATTTTTCTAGGCCATCAAGCTCTCTTTTTAACTCATCATTTTTAGCGTTACTCATTATGCGCTCTCCTTAATTGGTCAGTATGATTGTACGGTCTGTCTGGTTGTAATTTTAATATAAATGAGGCATCTCTATATTACTCGCTGCTTTATTCTATTATTACCAGTCTTGCTTAGATTCACAACCATTGACGCGTATGCTTTGTATTACAAAACGTAGTCATAGGCGCAGACGAGATTTTATAACCGATATGATGCTTAGCTTTATTAAGCGGGAGAAGCCCAACACCATTCGCATTCAATTTTGATGGTTAAGGTTAGATATCTTCATTACTTAATAGGTTTTTTGCATAAGCGGTCAATTTCCAAAGCTCTTGTGAGACTCGAGTACCGTAGGTGGTTAGCTGGATCCAACTTGCAGCCACCAGCTGGCGTTGCAGATTGTTTAGATCATCTTGGAAAATTTGGCAGCGTGAGACGGCGTGGACATTTGGCATGTCTTTTTTAATGTCTCGCTCAGCTTTTGATGCTATTAAGCGGTTAATAGCGTTTTGCAATCCATAACTGGAAAAGGGTGACGGAATGTTCATTAGTACCACCAATATCTCTCGCCACGTTAGCAGCATGGTTCTAGAGACGTCTGTTAAGTTGCCGCCTTCATAAGCTTGTGCGCTATATTTAACGTCAAAGGCTTCCATTAACACAATGGGTCTACTAACTTTATCTGCTATGAGTTCATCATCAGCGTTGCTGTCTTGGTTATTGGCTTTATTAGTCGCTAAAAGATCGGCAAATCTTTCGGCCACCGTTTGCTGGCTAAACTTGATCATCTCCTCGCTGGCTCTTACCCAACCACCAGACACTTTATGATTACTCACGACATTATAATAAGCTTGTACAAGTAATTGCTCGATGTCATTTTCTGTATCATAATAATAGAGCTCGTTGTCTTGCCGAGTCACTGATTTAATGAATTCTTGTAGTTGCCGACTGATATTGGCATCCTGATGATGGTTTTTGATGAATATCAGTAAAGGTTTGAGTTTGGCTTTGGCATTTAAATAACTCAAATGCATCTGGCTAACACCCGTTTTTTGTACCGTACCGTAGCTGTCTCCGATGATCATCAACGCATAATCGCAAGAGTCAATGCATTGGCGCCCATATAGTGACGCTTTTGGTAGTTTACTCGACACATCATGGGTTAAGAACGCACGAGACTGAAAGAAGATCGATAAGCTGTCTAAGACCAGCAATTGATCATTGTCAGCGCATATGACATGAATATGATAGCGACAGTTTGACACAGTTACCTCTAAACTTAGGTCGTGGCATAAAAGAGTATGATATCAAGTACAGCACAAATATCTTGCTGGGCACAGCCTAGCATAATCCTACAAAGATGAGCTCAATTTATTTGATTAAATCACTATTTAGGTTATGGAATTGATTGAATCAATATCAATAGCGGCTATTTAGAGTAGTATTGCAACGCTGCCTTTTTACCCAGCAGACGCTCTATTAAAACGTCCAGTTTATCATCAGATTTTGTGGCATAAAAAGTTAGTGGGAGTTGCTTGCCGTCCTTAGTATGGTTCAACGGCTTTGATAGACTATTATCTGCCCCACTACTGTCTAAATAACGCCCCTCTGTTTCATTATCAGAGCGTGCAGACATTTGATTTGCCACCAACAGCTGCTTGACTCGCTCAGCAATCGCTTGCCCAGAATCCACTACCTGTATCGATAATTGCTGCTGGGCAATCTCTTCTAATAAAAACGCTTTAAAAAACGGATAATGCGTACAGCCTAGCACCAACTGATCTACCCCATCATTCGCAAATGTGTGTAGCTGCTGGCGTAAGCGTAGCGCTGTGTCATCCTGTTCTGGCATCCCTGCTTCTACCCACGGCACCAGTTGGGGATCAAAATACTTGATGACTGCCGCGTTATTGGGGTGAGCAAAGTGGTTGATAACCTCATTAAGCAATGACCCATTCAAGGTTGCCTTAGTCGCCAATACCGCCACACGGCCACTTTTACTCGCCAGTACTGCGGGTTTCAAAGCAGGCACTAAACCTACGATGGGCAGCTGAGGATAACACCGCCTTGCGGTCTCCAACGCGTAGGCTGAGGCACTATTGCAAGCAATGACGATGAGTTTACAGCCCTGCTTATACAGCCACTCTACTGCCGTGAGGGTCAAGGCTTCAATATCATCACTATCACGACTGCCATAGGGTACATTTAGGGTGTCGGCATAATAAACATAACGCTCGGCAGGTAGCTGCTGGGCTAAATGTAGATAAATGGATAAACCACCAATGCCAGAGTCAAACAACCCAATTGGGGCGCTGCGGTCTTTATTTGTCAAAGCCGTCTGAACAGCAAATTTATTAATATCCGCTTTATTGGTCCCTATTTTTGCCGTGGTAGCCTCCATCAAAGCCTTACCACTCACAGTTTCTGTCCCTTTTTCAACCACATTGCTGGCATTACCTACGATATTATCCATCGTTACGCTACCGCTACTTTTATATACATATCATCATCTTAATACGAGTTAGCCACTGATAAGTGCGTTAAATACGATGCAGCGTGTAGCTAGCAAATCGTTCCGTAAAAAATTATAGTACCTATACAGTGGATTGCAATGAATAAATTGCTGTTCATCAGTTGCTTTAAATGGTTCTCTAAATAGTGACGAATCCTTAGTTGGCTGGCATCGACAGCTGATAAGACTTACCACCACTTTGTAAGGTGAGAGTCGTCTCGCCGTTTTGTTCGGTCAGCTCGCCAATTTCGGTCAAATGATAAAAAGTATTGCGACCGATAAGTGCGGTTAAACCATTTCTCACAGGCATATAAGGCCGTACTTGCGCCTCGACTGCGGCTTCCTGATTACTGTACGTCTTTAACATGATGGGGTGCTCTTCATCTAACCGTAGCACATCGCCCGTCGTCGTCGTAAATTCCAACCAACTGGTATCGCCTTCATAGACTATACCCACATCGTTGATCAGTAATGGCGCGTCCTCGACTTGGATACGGATTTTTTGTACAGGTGTCTTTAAGAAGTACTCAGTCTTGCCGTTATTTTCTTCTTTCCATAAAATAGTGGCAAATAAGCTCACCAATGACTCACGGGTCATCTGTCCCCCTTCATGCCACCATTCCCCGTTTGCCTTTATGACTAAGTCCATATCCGCCACACTCTCAGGGTGCCACTTTTCTAGTGGCGGTATGGCACGACCTGCCCGCTCACCAGCAGTAGACTTTAGATAGTGACTGAGTGCTTCCATACTATTTAGGTTGGATACCTTGTCGTTTGGGGAGTTAGCCACACTACTATCATTTTCCGTGATGCTTTTATTATCGTTATTCATCTTGTCATCCTTTACCTAGTGTTCAAAGTTTGGCAAATCTATTATTACTATAAATTTTAGTTTCGGGTATGATGAAACCATATTACGTCAATACCCTTATTATCTTGAACTTACCTTAACACCGATACTCATAAATGCGTATCGTGTTTGTAAGACTTTTCTTTTATAATGAGTAACGATTTTTTATTGAATTGGTCAAGTGGGTGTTGTGTTAATGACACATTTTACGTCATAGGTTAATGTCTTTAAATAATTGACCTTAACAGCAACGTGGTCAACTGATGTCACAAAGGCAGTTTTTATCGGGCAGCCATATGTCTGAGTAGCGTTAGCGCCGCAAATCTATTATTTAATTGTTAAGCTAATGATGCCCTGAGATAAGCCACTAAAAGTTTAGGAGTAGGTATGCAAGAGCAAGACAATCAAAAGCCAGTCATGGATGGTGACACTGTGAATACGGGCACGCCAGTAGCAACAGAGACGGCAGAGCCAACAGCTGCGACTCAAGAAGAGCAAATAACTGAAACAGTTGCTGCGGAAAAAGCGCCAGAGCCAGTAGTAGAGCCTGTCGCACCAGAGCCTGAGATCGAACGTGAATCAATGGAGTTCGATGTCATCATCGTCGGTGGTGGACCTGCTGGTCTCTCTGCTGCCATCCGTCTACGTCAGCTCGCGATTAAAGCTGGCAATGATGAATTTATGGTTTGTGTGGTTGAAAAAGGCTCTGAGTTCGGTGCGCATACCTTGTCTGGCGCCGTCATCGAGCCACGTGCTTTGAACGAGCTGATCCCAGACTGGAAAGAAAAAGGCGCGCCACTTAACGTGCCAGCAACCGAAGATCGCTTCTACTACTTAAACTCAGCCACGCGCTCTACCAAAGTGCCTGATTCATTAATTCCAGGTCCGATGCACAATAACGGTAACTATATTGTCTCGCTGGGTAATGTGGTTCGCTGGTTGGCCGTACAGGCAGAAGAGCTTGAAGTCATGATGTTCCCAGGTTTCCCTGCCGATGATATCTTGTATAACGACGATGGTTCAGTCAGAGGCATCTTAACAGGTGATATGGGTGTGGCCGCCAATGGCGAAGCGAAGCCTAGCTTTGAGCCTGGTTACGAGCTACTGGCCAAGTACACCATCTTTGCCGAAGGCAGCCGCGGTCATTTGGGCAAACGCTTAATCAGCCGTTTTGGTCTTGATAAAGACTCTGACCCTCAGCACTATGGTATCGGTCTAAAAGAGCTGTGGGAAGTTGCGCCAGAAAAACACGAGCAAGGCGTGGTCATGCACGGTCTTGGCTGGCCATTAACAGAAACTGGCTCTACCGGTGGTTGGTGGTTGTACTTCGATGAAAACAACCAAGTAAGCTTTGGTCTGGTCGCTGACTTGTCTTATCACAACCCATACATGTCTCCATTTGATGAGATGCAACGCTTAAAAACTCACCCTGTCATCAAAGAGGTGCTAGAAGGCGGTAAGCGTATTTCTTACGGCGCGCGTGCGCTGACTAAAGGTGGTTTGAACTCATTACCAAAATTTACCTTCCCAGGTGGCGTATTGGTCGGTGATGATGCTGGATTTTTGAACCCAGCCAAAATCAAAGGCACCCATACCTCGATGAAGTCAGGTATGCTAGCAGCCGAAGCTATCTTTGAGGCACTGCAAGCAGATCGTCAACATGACGAAGTCGTTGCCTATAGCACGATGTATAAAGAGTCATGGCTCTATCAAGACAATTACGAGTCGCGCAACTTCTCACCTGCGATGCACCGTATGGGCCAGTTCATGGGTGGCGCTTTTATCTTTATTGAGCACAACCTGCTAAAAGGTAAGATGCCATTTACCATACATGACAATCGCCCAGACTATGATCAACTAGAACGTGCCAATCATGCTTATCAACCAACCTACCTAAAGCCTGATGGTAAATTGGTGTTTGATAAATTGTCATCGGTCTTTATCTCTAACACCAACCATGCTGAAGATCAGCCGACGCATTTAAAATTGACCGACCCGACGGTACCTGTATCAATCAACTTACCGTTGTATGCTGAGCCTGCACGTTTGTACTGTCCAGCTGGTGTCTATGAAGTGGTAAAAGACGCTGAGGGCGCCAAGTTCGTCATCAATGCCCAAAACTGTGTCCATTGTAAGACCTGTGACATCAAAGACCCTTCGCAGAATATTACTTGGGTAACACCAGAAGGCGGCGGTGGTCCTAACTATCCAAACATGTAAATCGCAACTGCGATAATGCTTGTTTTAAGACAGTAACAGCACGCCAATAAAAAGCGCCCTTCTTTTATATAAAAGAAGGGCGCTTTTTTATACTGATACGTTTAACCATCAATATGAGTTTTTCAGCTTAATCCGTCCAAGCATCACGATTGGCTTCATCTTTTAACTTCACAAAATCATCAGGGTCAAATTTGATTTGATCGCCTGTTTTGCCTTCTTTCACTTGACGCTCGTAGTCACGCAATATTCTCAGCGCCACAGGAGACAACATTAAAATAGCCACTAAGTTGACCAAGGCCATCAGCCCCATCGATAAATCGGCGAAGTTCCAGATCGCTGGCAAACTGGCAACGGCACCGACAAACACCATGCCCAGCACCATAAAGCGGAATATCATGATCATGACTTTGGCATTTTTGGTGCCAGAGATGAACTCAAGGTTCGATTCACCATAACTATAGTTAGCAATGATGGAGGTAAACGAAAAGAAGAAAATAGCAATCGCGACAAAGATAATGCCTAAATCACCAACATACTGCGATAAGGCCAACTGAGTGAGCTGAATACCTTCTTGCTCAACATTTGGATCGACCACGCCAGATAAAATAATGATGGACGCAGTTGCTGTACAGATAATAAGGGTATCCATAAACACCCCCAGCATTTGCATAAACCCTTGCACAGCGGGATGATCAGGATGACTCTTCGCCGTTGCAGCAGCATTTGGCGCTGAACCCATACCGGCTTCATTCGAAAACAAACCACGCTTGATACCGTTGATCATGGCCTGAGCAATACCATAACCAATAACCCCGCCAGCTGCTTGCTCAAAACCAAACGCTGACTTTACAATCAATACAATCGCTGCTGGGAACTGGCTAAAGTTAGTGACAATAATAAATAAGGCCAATAAAATGTATAAAATCGCCATGATGGGTACAATTTTACCCGCGATACGCGCGACCGAACGTAATCCACCGAAGACCACTGGCGCAACTAAGGCCACCAAGACCGCGCCCGTCATCCACGTTGGCACCCCAAAGGCTTCATTGGTCGCTTGGGCAATGGTATTTGACTGTACACCGTTGAACGCCAAACCAAAAGCCACGAGCAGGCACACTGAGAAAAATATGGCCAACCAACGCTTACCGAGACCTTTTTCAATATAATAAGCAGGTCCACCGCGGTAGACATTATCATTGTGTGGGACTTTGTACGCCTGTGCTAAGGTGGATTCGATAAAGCTGGTCGACATACCAACGATCGCTGTCATCCACATCCAAAATACCGCCCCTGGACCACCGAGATAAATCGCAATCGCGACCCCTGCCAGATTACCGGTCCCAACGCGCGCCGCTAACGATGTCATCAAGGCCTCAAACGAGCTGATACCACCATCTTTACGCCCTTGATTGGAGACACGTAACAATTGCCACATGTGACCAAAATGACGGAACTGGATAAACCGTGTGACCACGGTGAAATACAGGCCAGCACCAATCAGTAAGAACATTAACAGTCCGTACCAAGGATTACTCGCGATCAACCAATCATTGTTTCCCCAGATAATACCAACACCGTAATTTACGATGTTATTAAACCAACCTGCTACCCCTTCGCTCATACGGACTCCTCATTTACCCTTTATATATCTTGCTTGTATGTCTTATTGATATCGTTGTCGCCCAATTCTAACCTTAAAAACGCGTACTTAAAATGGCGGAGATCAAAATGTCACGTGCATTCTATAGTTATAAGGTTGTCTACAACCATCACGTTTGGTTATTAACTCAGTAATTTTATTTATAAAATAAATGTTACTTACACTTGATATCCTATAGAATGTATTGAGTAACAATTTAATAGCACAAACTAGACCGTTTACGTACTATCACCATGATGTCAACGTCTAATGTGGCAACTTACATACTAATTATTATAAAAAACTTTGATTTGTATGAATAATTTTTATGTTTTATTGTTGATAAAACGATTTTATCAATGTTAGTGTAGATTAACCATTCAATAATCTGCATGAATGGTGAAAGCATTAAAAACTTTAAGATGCTTGTCAGGAAGACAAGATTGCGAAAAAGACAGCGGACTGTCCTACCTCCTCTTTCTTCCTCGATAAACCCTGTGCCTTTTACATGGCAGTCTTAATCAAAGTGACCAATGCGATACCTGACTATTGAGTGATTGTTTGCAAACACAACAGGTTAAATACGCGTGTTTATAGTTACCCATTAAAGGTCTCACTGTTTGTAACTCTTACTTTATAAAGCAGTACCTATCTATTTTTTATGACAATTTAAGTGATAAAAAATAGCCAAAGCCTCTCTCATATTGTTGTTTGTGTTAACGCTGTTGGATTACTTGGTATTGGCTGTCTATCAAGCAAAGTTTTTGCTGTAGAGATAATGTCGTCGCAATCGATAAGGGCCAAATCATCGTAATTTATTAGGGTTAGACCAACAATTGTATTTTAGGTAGACAAAAGGAGTTGTCCTATGGAAAACCACAACGATCCATCCGGTTATTGGCGTGCCAATGTCCGTCTCATTTTAGGCAGCCTGATTATTTGGGCGCTATGCTCTTACGGGTTTGGAATTTTATTACGTCCTCTTTTAGCAGGTATTAGAATCGGTGGGACCGATTTGGGCTTTTGGTTCGCTCAACAAGGATCCATTGGGGTATTTATCATTTTAATTTTCTTCTACGCTTGGCGTATGAATAAGTTAGATAAACAATACGGTGTAGACGAGGAATAGCCCCATGAGTCAATTTACGATTAATATTATTTTTGTAGGTCTATCTTTCGCTCTTTACTTCGGTATTGCGATTTGGGCGCGTGCTGGTTCAACGAGTGAGTTTTATGTTGCAGGCGGCGGCGTGCATCCCGTTGTAAATGGTATGGCAACCGCTGCTGACTGGATGAGCGCGGCGTCATTTATCTCGATGGCAGGCTTACTTGCTGCTGGTGGTTACGGTGCATCAACGTATTTGATGGGCTGGACGGGCGGTTACGTCCTACTCGCCATGCTACTTGCGCCTTATTTACGTAAGTTTGGTAAGTTTACCGTTCCTGATTTTATTGGCGATCGCTTTTATTCTAAGACCGCCGCTATGATTGCAGTGGTTTGTTTGATTATCGCGTCGACCACTTACGTTATCGGTCAGATGACGGGTGCTGGTGTTGCTTTCTCACGCTTCTTAGAAGTTGAAAACACGACTGGTCTTATCATTGCAGCTGTTGTGGTCTTCTTCTACGCGGTCCTTGGTGGTATGAAAGGGATTACCTACACGCAGGTTGCGCAGTATGTGGTTCTTATGATTGCTTATACCATTCCTGCCGTTTTCATCTCACTTGAGTTGACGGGCAATCCAATTCCAGGTTTGGGTTTATTTTCAAACCATATAGAATCTGGCGTTCCTATCTTGACCAAGCTCGATCAGGTAGTGACTGACCTGGGTTTCACAGCCTACACCGCTGATGTCCCTAATAAGCTAAATATGGTGCTATTTACCTTATCGCTTATGATTGGTACAGCTGGTCTACCACACGTTATCATTCGCTTCTTTACCGTTCCTAAAGTGGCTGACGCTCGCTGGACTGCTGGTTGGACGTTAGTGTTCATCTCACTTCTGTACTTTACTGCGCCTGCAGTAGGTGCTATGGCGCGTCTAAACCTTATCGACACTATCTATCCACAAGGTGTCGAAGAGCCTGCTATCGACTATGATCAACGTCCAGACTGGATGAGAACGTGGGAAGACACGGGCCTTATTAAATATACTGACCTCAATAATGATGGTCGTATCCAGATGTATAACGACAGTGGACTTGGCGCTGCAGAAACTGCATTAGCCAGTGCACAAACTGAGGGCGGTGATGTGGCTGCCGCGACTACCGCTGTTGAGACAGCACGTGTCGCACATGATCTAGAAGTTGACGGCCGCTTTGCCGATGCAGGCTGGGCGGGTAACGAGCTTGATGTCAATGCTGATATCTTAGTACTGGCCAACCCAGAGATTGCACAGCTTCCACCATGGGTTATTGGACTTATCGCAGCAGGTGGCCTAGCCGCAGCACTATCAACAGCCGCTGGTTTGCTACTGGCGATATCCTCAGCCATCAGTCATGATTTGATTAAACGTAATCTTAATCCAAACATTAGTGATAAAGGTGAGCTACTAGTCGCACGTATCACCATGAGTGTCGCGATTGTCGTGGCTACATGGCTCGGTATTAACCCACCAGGGTTTGCAGCACAGGTGGTAGCATTAGCATTCGGTATCGCTGGTGCCTCACTCTTCCCTGCGCTAATGATGGGTATCTTCTCTAAACGTGTTAACAATATTGGTGCGATCGCTGGTATGCTGACAGGTTTGATTAGTATCTTGGTTTATATCTTTGTCTTTAAAGGCTGGTTTTTCATCAGCGGTACGGCAAACTTCCCTGATACAGCCGACTACTGGTTGTTCGGTATCTCGCCATTATCATTTGGCGCGATTGGGGCATTGTTGAACTTTATCGTAGCGTTTATTGTTTCTTATGCGACTAAAGCACCGCCGTTACATATTCAAGAATTGGTAGAAAGCGTTCGTTCGCCACGTGGCGCTGGTGGAGCCATCGACCACTAAGCTTCCAAATGATGATATATTGTCAGTTACCATATATCACTCACAGGCAGTAGCTGCTTGTGAGTGATTTTTTTATCTCCTATTTGTTATAAAAGTCTTTGGATTTTTGCTTTATTCAATGTGCCTATCGTATTAAGGAAGATTTTATGCTTTTTGAGTTTATCGCTACCATAGCTGCTGCATTTGGTATGGCTGGGCTGGCACTAATCATAACTCATCTCAGTAAACTGGCAGGCAAACGCGCACCCAAATGGCTGATTCCTCTATTTGCGGCTATCGGCATGTTTGCCTTTCAAATACACCAAGAATATAACTGGTATGGTCAACAAGTAAGTAAGCTACCAAAAGGCGTGCAAGTCGTAAAAACCGCGGAAAGTACCGAATGGTTCCGCCCATGGTCATACGCTAAGCCACACATATTACGTTTTATAGCGGCCGATGTTGGCAACGCCACTGTGCAAGTCAACAACCCAAATATATATTTGGTCAATTTGTATTTATTTGAACGGCGTAGAAGTGTGCAAAAAGTGCCACAAGTCATCGATTGCAGCATCCCTGCACGCGCAGATTATGTGTTACCCGAAAAAGGCAGCCAGCTTTCGATTGATGAACATGTGAAGCAAACAACAGCATGGCGAGATTTGGCGACCGATGATCCATTATTCACCAGTATTTGCACTGATAAAAACTAGCAATGCCATAAGCGTGAGCAATAGATCGATATTGAGACATAACGATGAGAGCGTTTCTATTAAATTTTATGTGTTTGGGGCATTTAATAGCGCTGTGAAGTTGCTGAATAAGTATGCTTTGAGTTAGCTCCTAACAGTAGTCCGGCGCACAAACCGCCAAAGTGCGCCGCAAACGAGATGCCTTGTTGGGGCATTAGTCCTTGCTTGATAGTCAGCCAATAGCCAGTCCCCATAATAATACAGGCCACTAGATACCCCCATCGACGAGCAAACACGGCGCCGCCTATCATGTAACCGAGCATCGCAAAACACAGTCCTGAAGCACCAATGTGAATGGAAGATGGTGAGCCAATCACCCAAGTGACCAAACCGGAGGCGACAATCAGCTTTAGCACAGTACGATAAGCATTTTTTTCAAACAAACCAAACAAGAATAAGATTTGTAACAACGTGACAGTGTTACCAAGTAAATGCGGAAAGTTGCCATGCATCGTCCACGAAGCAAACACCCCTATCAGACTGCCCACGTCTAAAGCACGCGGGACAATACCAAAAATATTCCACAGTCCAAACAGCGCGACTTCATTTAATAAAAACATACCCCACATGGGTATTAATACAAAAGCATATAAACCAATCACCTGCTTTATTCGTATCACAATCAAGCTGAATAACTGCTGCCAATTCATACCACACCTTGTCTTTTTGTGAATGACCTTCTTGTTGCCCTACTTTTTTAGAACCGCCTTAATGACTCACGGCAAAAAGGGGCCGCTCTACCGGTGTAAAAGCCAACAAGGACACATCTTTATCCGCCGTTAAGTAACTGTCGCCGTGTAGTAATGATGTCGAATGATAAGGAACCAAGGCAGTAGGAATGAAGCTACGTGCTGCATCAATATGCTTGATCGAGTCATCAAAAAAAATGTGGGGAGCAAACGTTCTCAGTACTGCTGTTTTTTCTAGGCCACCTAAGAAAAACGCCATATCGACATTGACTCCCCATTCTCGTAGTGTCTTGATCGCACGTAGATCAGCGGGTGCGTTACGGGCGGTCACCAATGCAATCTTTACTGGAGAGTATTTGAGACCGGCTGGCAGGCGCTCTTGTAATTTTGATAGCTTAATCAGTAACTCCGCATAAGGGCCTTTTTCGATGGGTAAGTCACGCATCTGCGTTTCACGATCATGAAAGGCGCGCAGACCTTTTTGCTTATAAAGTAGCTCGCCTGAATCATCAAATAGCACCGCATCTCCATCAAAAGCAATGCGCAGCTGATTGGTATCTAACTCATATGTGTTTACAGGCGTCGCATCGAGTATCGCGCAAGCGCAGATATTAGCGTCAGCAACTTGCTGCGCATCATCACGGTTGGTGGTTAAAAACAAGTCAACGTTGAAATCTTGAATATAAGGCGCAACAAGGCTGCCTGAAATAAACGCTGATCGTGAAATGTTAAGCCCGTGTTCAAGAATCGCGTTAAGTACTTGGATACCCGTATCTGGACTGCTTTTTGAGACGATAACGACTTCTACTAGTGGGGCTTCCATCTCTAACTCTGTGCCCTCTGTATTACAGTAGTCATTTAGATTGAGCAGTGCTTTGATCAACGGATAGCCAGCACCAATACTTAAAGGATCGTTTTCACGCTCGCTCATGTAGTCACGGAACTCTTTAATAGCGCTGGTAGGTCGCTGCTCTAAGAGCTGCAGTAAATAGTTTTCTGACTCTGTTAAGTCAAAAAGCGCGGTTGCAGAAATCGCGACTATTAGCGTGTTACTAAAATCGACTGCCATGTATCTTCTCTGCCTATCATGTTATCTATACGAAAGTATCTACCAGTTTACTACATTCACCCGCCTTTAGAATGCTAAGAAAAGTTATCACTGTGCAATATAACTTAACCGTACAACGATGCTTAAACTTGAGCAGACAAAGTAACAGCTCAAAGTGTCTTTATTATTTTTATATTGTGATGAGCAGTCTAGCCTCTAAACCAACTTATCGCTTTCCCATAAAAAAGCCACATTGTGATGAACACAATGTGGCTTAAAACATAGATAAATTGTTAGACAACGGCTTACCGACTCTTTAGACTTTCTTTTATCGTTAGCCCTTACGTTAACAACACTAGAGATATGGCTGGGAACGCAACCAAAATAACCAAACGAATCACATCAGAGACAATAAAAGGCGCGACCCCGCGGAACATATCGGACAGTTTAATGTGCGGTGCCATCGCTTTAATGACAAAAATATTCATCCCCATGGGCGGTGTGATCAAACCAAGCTCTACCGTCAACACCGCAATAATACCAAACCATACCGGATCAAACCCTAAAGCAACTATGATGGGATAGACCACAGGAATGGTAATCACTAACATCGCTAAGGCATCCATAAACAGCCCAAGCAAAAAGTACATAATCAAAATACAGATGAGTACTACCATCGGACTGACTGCGAGTGTACCAATCCAAGTCGCAAGCGTGTAAGACAAGCGAGAGACTGAGATAAAGTAACCCAATGCTTCAGCACCCAGCAGCATAAAAAACACCACCGCAGATAGTGCGAGCGTTTCAATGAGCGATTGCTTCAGCCCCTTCATACGCATGCCTTTGGCAAAAGCATACGCCCAAGAAACAAAAGCACCTACAGCTGCCCCTTCTGTTGGGGTAAATAACCCAAAGAAAATACCAGCAATAATCACAATAAAGATAAAACTAAAGGGTATCAGACCAGTTAATGATACAAGCTTTTCTTTCCAAGGCGTAGATTCACCGCGACGCGCTAAGTGGGGCTTCCAGCGCACCATGATCATGACCGTGATCGAATACATCACCATGCCAAGCATACCCGGTAAGAAGCCAGCGATGAACATGTCACCAACAGATTGCTGCGTTAAGATGGCGTAGACCAGTAAGGCAATACTGGGCGGAATCATGATACCCAGCGTACCGCCAGCAGCAAGGACACCGCAGGCAAAGCCTGGCTGATAACCGTACTTCTCCATCTGGGGTAAGGCAACTTTGGTCATGGTAGAGGCGGTGGCGAGAGATGAACCTGAAATAGAAGCAAAGATACCAGAGGAGCCGATACCAGCAATACCAAGGCTTCCCCTCACCCCACCAAATATGGTTCGGGTGGCTTCAAACAGTTTGCCCGCCATACCCGAATGGGTGGCAAAGACCCCCATCAAAATAAATAAAGGAATGGCACTAAAATCATATTTGGCCAAGACATCGACTGGGATGTCTTTGAGCATTTGTAAGGCGCCGCTAGGGGCGGTGACGGCGCCAAAACCAAAGAGACCCACACCTAGCATCGCAAGCGCGACGGGTACACGTAAGACGACCAGTAAGATCATGACGATTAAGCCAATTGCACCGATAATTTCTGGACTCATGCGCCTGTCTCCTCGGCGTCAAAAAACTCGCCTGTCTTAAATATATTAATAGATTCGATCAGTGAGCGAATGGCGAGCAACAGGCTTAAAAAGGCACTGATGGCATAAATGGGCATCATGGATATACGCAGATCTTGGGTGACTTTGCCGTACTCAAGCGCGTCAATGGCACTCTCATAAAGACCCCAAGTAAAGACAACGCCAATAAAGAAGAAGCCAAGCATAAAGAGGCCCATCAAGTAACCTTTGATAGACTGAGGCATTTTCTGGGTAAAGACGTCAACGATGATTTGTGAGCGCTCGACGAAAGCGGCAAAGGCGGCCAGCAATGCAAACAGCATAAAGTAGGAGACAATCTCCACACCCCCTTTGACCGTAAATCCAAGCTCACCACCAGTGAGCTTGAAAATGTAGCGGGCAGTCACGTCTAACATGGTGGTTAGGACGATAATGATAAGGCTGATGCCACCAATAAATTGGCACAGCCTTGAGATGAGGGTACTAAGTTTTATTAAGAATGTCATACAGCGCCTCCAAAGGGTTATACCACTTTACAGGCGGCACTAGCAGCTTTCGCTTTTTCATAGACACTATCAGCGTCTAGACCCAAAGCATTGACATCACTTAGATATTTTTGTGTTCCTTTTTGCAGCGGTCCTTTCCAGTCTGGATCGTTTAGGGGATCAGGTATTTCAATGATTTCATCGCCTTTATCTTTGGCAGCTTGTATGGCCATTTGGTCATGTTTATCAAACACTTCACCAACTTTATTGGCCAGCGCCATACCTGAGTTTTTATCCAAAACTTGCTTTAAATCATCAGGTAAACTTTCATACTTGTCCTTATTCATAGTGACCATAAGTGCCGAACTATAAAAAGGGATATTGGTGTGATACTTAGTAATCTCGTCAATCTTAAAGGCCGTTACCGCCTCCCAAGGGAAGCTTAGCCCATCAACGACACCGCGCTGTAGCGAGGTATACATGTCATTGGCAGGTAATCCGACAGGCGATGCACCAGCACTTTCAATAATATCACCAGCAACCGCAGAGGGCCGGCGGATACGCATACCTTTCATGTCTGCTGGTGTTCGAATCAGCTTATCCGTCGTATGAAGCGACCCAGGACCCGCACCATACATGAACAAAAGGTGTGTGTCCTCATATTCACTAGCAAGTGTGCCATCATTATAAAGGGTTTGCAGCATACAACCCATTTGGGTGGCTGAATTCGATAAGCCCGGAAGCTCAGTAATCTGAGTTAAAGGGAAGCGACCATTGGTATAGCCATGGGCTTGTGAACCAATATCTATCGTTCCTTTCGCAGCAGCTTCATAAGTAACATCTGCTTTGGCAAGACCCGCTGAAGGATACAGCTCTACTTTTAGGCGGCCATTAGAGTCAGTTTCTATTTGTTTGGCCCAAGGCTCAAACACTTCTGTGCTAATAGAGGAAGTTGCTGGCCAAAAGTGAGAAAAACGTAAAATAGTGGGATCTTGAGAGGTCGCTGATGAGCCATTAGCAGTACTAGCCGATGGATTAGAACAGCCTAAAAGACTAATAGCTGCTAAAGCACCTATTGAAAAAAGAGGAGCTAACTTCATTATCAATTCCTTTTGATAATTATGAGAATAGGAGTAACACTTATATTTAGTGCTTTAAGCCACTAACATGCCGTTATATTTAATCAGCTAATACTTCCATGTGGTTAGCTTCAATAACATACCATTTAAAATTATCAGTTAAAACGATATAAGTCAAATCATTTTAAAAATATATTTATATGAGTTTTAAGGTCTGGTATGAGTTTTATTCAATAGATTTAAGCAAAGAAGTGACGCTCAAACATAAACGTCCAAATAAGAAGCGGTAGGAAGCAGTTGATTTTGAAAACTCATAAGAAATTACCCACAAAGAAAAGCCCCCTCCGCGTTAGCGGAGGGGGCTTTTACTTAGAATAGAGAGCTGACGATGACCTACTCTCACATGGGCGAACCACACTACCATTGGCGCTACGATGTTTCACTTCTGAGTTCGGGAAGGGATCAGGTGGTGCCATCGTGCTATTGTCGTCAGCAAAGGGGGTTAGATATGAGTCTGTTGTTGTATTTATTGACATCAAGTATTAGCTTGTTGCCGATCAACTTGTAACCTAACTGAATCAAGGTTAAAGGTGATATCGAAATATATTTCTTCGTTATAAGCCACTACAGCTTATACAAGATAGATTAATTATACTTGTATACAAAACACTTGGGTGTTGTATGGTCAAGCCAAACGAGC